>CAMLHP010000009.1 GCA_946479805.1 uncultured Gemmatimonadota bacterium
GGCAAGGCGGTAAGGCGGTAGGGCGGTAGGGCGGTACGGCGGTAGGGCTCCCACGAAAACGCCTCCCGGCCACAGGGGAGGCGCCTCGAGAGGGGGTCATGGACTCGAAGTGATCTTTACGACTCAGCGCCGACTGCGGCGGCGCCTGGCCAGTTGGGCTCCGCCCATACCGGCCAGTCCCGTGGCAAGTAGCGTCATCGAAATCGGCTCGGGAGTCACCGTCGTCGGAATCCCGGTGTCCGGAATAAGTGGATTCGCCGGTGGCAGCGTCGTTGGCGTCGGAGCCGGGGGCGTGAACTGATCAGGAGGCGGCAGCGTTACGCCGCCACCGGGGGCGAAGGGCGAACCTGCTGGACCTTCCGGGGTCCCGTCCGAGTTGAGAACGAAGAGCGCTGCCAGCCCGACGGCCCCGCCGACAATAAGTGCCGGCGCCACCCGCGACGAGTCGTCGTCCGTTTCGACAGCGGCGAATTGGGCCAGTGCCACCTGGACTCCATGGGAGTAGGTGCCATCGGCAGGCACGATCACACTGCTGCCGCTGGCGGCGGCTGGGGACGCCGCGACCAGAAGTAGGCTCGCGACCATGACCAGGACCGGGAAACGCATTCACACACTCGGGCTAGGGTTGTCCGGTACATGAGCAACCTGCGGGCCACGACGGCGCGTTTTGGGACGAACCCGTAACTGGTTGATCAGGCTGTACTTAGCGAGAGCGAACCGAAACGGCTGGCGGCGGGGCCGGGTTCGTGCAGGGTTCCGGGCTGCGGCGGCGCGGCACCCGGGGGTGTGGCGGCGGGGCGACGATTCGTTAGCTTTCGCCCGCTCGGGGCGGTAGCTCAATGGGAGAGCAAGACCTTTGCAAGGTCGAGGTTGAGGGTTCGAGTCCCTTCCGCTCCATCCCCCAGTGCAGATCCGGTAGCCGGCTTCCGATTGTGTGGCCGAGCCCCGCTCGTTAATTTAAACCGTTCTGTTACAAGGCGATGTGAGGTGGCAGGCCCTCACACTCCACCGGTTGAGGTGCTGTGGATATCCAGACGCTTGAGCACATTGCGCTCTTCGACAAGTGTCGCCAGTTCACGAAGGCCCGGGAGATCCAGGCAGCGGGGCTGTATCCGTACTTCAAGCCGATCTCGGAGTCCGAGGACACGGTCGTCACGATCGAAGGCAAGAAGCGGATCATGCTGGGTTCCAACAATTACCTGGGACTCACACACCACCCCAAGGTGCTGGAAGCAGCCCAGCGTGCCCTCAATCAGTACGGGTCGGGCTGCACCGGCAGCAGGTTCCTCAACGGGACCCTCGACTTGCACAGCCAGCTGGAGGACGCACTCGCCCGGTTCCTGGGCAAGGAAGAGTGCCTGGTCTTCTCGACTGGCTACAACGCCAACCTCGGGTTCATCAGCGCGCTGGTCGGCCGGGGTGACGTGGTAATGCTCGACAAGCTGGATCACGCGTCCATCGTGGACGGCGCCAAGATGTCGTTCGGCGACACCGAGCGCTTTGCCCACGGAGACCTGGCCGGGCTCGACCGCAAGCTCGAGCGCGCCGGCGCCCGGGGCTCGATGATCGTCGTGGACGGTGTGTATTCCATGGAAGGTGACATCGCAGACCTTCCGGGCCTCCTCCGGGTGGCGCGCAAGCATGGCGCAGCAGTCGCGGTGGACGACGCGCATGCGCTGGGCGTGCTGGGCCCCAACGGAGACGGCACCGCCGCGCACTTCGGGCTGATCGAAGAAACCGACATCATCGCTGGCACCTTCTCAAAGTCGCTCGCCTCCATCGGCGGCTTCGTGGCCGCGGCCGAGCCGATCATCCACTACATCCGCCACCACAGCCGCCCGCTGATCTTCACCGCCTCGCTGCCGCCGGCCAACACCGCCGGTGTGCTGGCCGCGCTGGAGGTGCTGCAGGTGGAGACCCACCGGCGGGACCAGCTCTGGGCCAACACCCGCCATCTCCACGAGGGTTTTCGTTCGCTCGGTTTCGAGATCGGGCCCACCGAGACGCCCATCGTGCCGGTGCTCATCGGCCCGATGGAGCAGACCTTCGTGATGTGGCGCCGGCTGTTCGACGCCGGGGTGTTCACCAACCCTGTCATGCCGCCTGCCGTGCAGCCCTCGCAGTGCCGGCTGCGCACCAGCGTCATGGCCACCCACACCACCGACCAGATCGACTACTGCCTGGAGCAGTTCGCCAGGATTGGCCGCGAGTTGGGGGTCATCTGACCGCGCCGACCCGGGTCGCGCCGGTGCGCGACCGTCGGGACCTCAGGCGCTTCATTGCCCTGCCCTACCGATTGCATGCGCGGGACCCGAACTGGGTCCCGCCGTTGCGTAGGGATGTGGAGTTGATGCTGGACCGCCGCAGGAATCCCTTCTTCGAGCACGCCGAAGCCGAGTACTTCCTGGCCGAACGGGATGGGGTGGTGGTGGGACGCATAGCCGCCATCGCCAACCGCCTCCATAACGAGACCCACAACGACCGGGTGGGCTTCTTCGGCTTCTTCGAGGCAGAGGACGACCATGACGTCGCCGGACACCTGTTCGAAGCGGCGGCCGACTGGCTCCGCCAGCGCGGCTTAGGCACGATGCGCGGGCCGGCGTCGTTCTCGGTGAACGATGAGTGCGGGCTGCTGGTGGACGGATTCGACACCCCGCCCACGCTGATGATGCCGCACAATCCGACTTACTACGTGGACCTGGTGGAGCGAGCTGGATTCAAGGGCGTCAAGAACCTGCTGGTGTACGAAGGTGGGGCAAAGACCCAGTTCGCCCAGGTGCCAGAGCGGCTGAACCGCGCAGTGGAGATCATGCGCGAGCGCCTGGGAGTCACCATACGGCCGTTTGACATGAGCCGGTTCGACGCCGAAGTGGACCAGATCAAGCGGATCTACAACCTGGCGTGGGAGAAGAACTGGGGCTTCGTGCCGATGACCGAGCATGAGATCGAGCACCTCGCCCGGCAGTTCAAGCCGGTGGTCCAGCCCGACATCGTCCCCATGGTGGAGAAGGACGGCGAGGTGATCGCCTTCGGCCTGGGGCTGCCCGACCTCAACCAGGTCCTCCGGACCAATCGCGGAGGCTACCTTCTGCCGGTGCTGCCCCGGCTGCTGTGGGCACTGAAGCGCGAGAAGATCCGGCGCTCCCGGATTCCGCTGCTCGGTGTCCTCCCCCAGTACCGGGGAAAGGGACTCGACTCGGTGCTGTATCACTGGATCTGGAATCGCGCCGGCGAGCATGGGATGTTCTGGGGAGAAGCCGGCTGGATCCTGGAGGACAACACCGCCATGAACCTTGGCCTCGAGAAAATGGGATTCCGGCGCTACCGGACCTACCGCATGTACGACAGGGCCCTGTGAAAGCGCTCGTAACCGGCGCCACCGGGTTCGTGGGTGGCCACCTGGTGGATGTCCTGCGCGAGCGCGGCGACGATGTCACCGCGCTCGTCCGTTCTGCGGCTCGGGGAGCCAGGCTGGGAAGCCGGGGAGTCCGCCTGGTGCAGGGCGACCTCCATGACATGGACGCGCTGAGGCGCGCCAGTGCCGGACAGGAGGTGGTGTACCACGTGGCGGGCGTGGTGGCGGCGCCGGACGAGGCGGCGTACCTGGCCGGCAACCGCGACGGCACGGCCAACCTGCTCCGCGCCGCCGAAATGGCGGGCAACGTGGGCCGCTTCGTGCTCGTGAGTTCGATGGCCGCGGGCGGGCCCGCGCGAAAGGGACGGCCGCGCCTGCCGGATGACGCTTCGAATCCCGTCACCGCCTATGGCAGGAGCAAGCTCGCGGGTGAAGGCGTTGTGCGGGGCGGCGGGCTCCCATGGGTGATCCTCAGGCCGCCCACAGTGTACGGACCCCATGACAAGGACAACCTGATAAAGGTCTACCGGCTGGCTCGCCTGGGTGTTGCGCCAGTCTTCGGCGACGGCAGCCAGGAACTTTCGGCGGTACACGCCAGCGACCTGGCGCGCGCGATTGCCAGCGCAGGCGTAGCTCCGGATGTCGAGCGCGGGCTCTATTACGTGAACCACCCCGAAATCTTCACCAGTGCAGACCTGGTGCGCCGAATCGCCGAGTCGATGGGGCGGAAGGTGCGGGTCATAGGGCTCCCCGACCCGCTGGCTCGTGGCATCCTCCACGTCACCGGTGCCGCCGCGCGGGCGCTGCACCGCACCACGATCCTCAACGCCGACAAGGCCAACGAATTTCTTCAGCCGGCCTGGACCGCGGACCCGTCGGCCTTCATGACCGACGCCAGCTGGACAGCCGAACACGACCTGGCCTCGGGCCTGGCCGACACCTGGCGCTGGTACAAGGAGGCCGGCTGGCTGTGAGCGTCTTCCGACCATGGCTCCGGCGGCGGATCGACCAGCTGCGGCCGGTGGACTGGCTGGTGGTGGCTTACGTGCTGGTGGTGTCCCTGGTCGTGGCCGTGAGAGCACCGGAATTGTCCGGGTGGCCCTGGCTGCTGCTGGCACACGCACTGATACTCCTGCTGGTGCTGCTGGTGCATTCACCCGGCCTGGGACGGGTTGGAAGCGTGCTTCGGGACCTCTATCCAATTTTGCTGCTGGCCGGCCTCTACAGCGAGCTCGACGTGCTCAATGCCGGCCGGCCGGTGTACGACGCACTGGTTCAGCGATGGGAAGTGCTTCTCTTCGGCGGCCAGCCCAGCAGGGACTGGTGGCGGGCAGCGCCCAGCGATGCTGCATCGCTCATCCTCCACGCCAACTACTTCGCCTACTACCCGATGATACTCGTGCCGGCGGTGTGGCTGGCCTCGCGGAACCGCACTCTGGCACTGCGCCGGTTCGTGCTCGGAGTCATGACCGCCTTCATCTTCTGCTACCTGGTGTTCCTGATCCTGCCGGTGGCGGGGCCTTACTACGAGTTCGTCCGTCCCTCGGGGAGTTTCGTGGCCAACCCGGGTGCGCAACTGGTGTATGCCACGCTATCGTCGGGAAGCTCGTACGGTGCAGCGTTTCCCAGTTCGCACGTCGCGGCCACCACCGCAGCCCTGATCACCGTATGGGCCGCATCGAGGAAGGCGGGGCTTGTCATGCTGGTACCGGCGCTACTGTTGCCGGTGGCAGTGGTCTACTGCCAGATGCACTATGCTGCAGACGCACTGAGCGGACTGCTGGTAGGGCTGGTGGGTGGATGGGCAGGCATCAAGGGCGAGGGGCGGCCCGGCTGAACCGGACCGCCCCCCTGTAATCTGTCCAGCTGCCGGATACTTACTCGGCCACCGTCATCACGCCGTGCATGCCCATGGCGACGTGCGGATCGCAAGTGAAGTGATACGCGCCGGTCGGGGCAGTGCCAGCCAGCGTCACCGTGACGACCTCGCCCTCAGTGGTGAGCAGCTCGGACACCAGCGGCGACATCTCGCGATCGATCGAGATCGCAGTCTCCGCGCCGGCCGGGATGCTGTCAGCCCAGTAGTGCACGTTGTGCGGGCCGCCCAGCTTGTTGTGGAAGCGGATAACGTCGCCCGGCTTCACCGAGAATTCGGCCGGAACAAACTTGTACTCGTTGTTCTCGAACGTCATGTCCACATCGTGGGTTGCCCCAGTCGCAGTCGCGGCCGGCGTCTCAGTTCCAGCCGGCGCCGCACCATCCGAGGTCATTGCGCCGTCGGCAGGCTTCTCGCCGCCACACGCCGCCAGTACCAGCGCCAGCCCAGCTACCATCGAAGTCACGCGCATTGCCTGTTCGCCTCCAAAGCGAAAATTTGGTTGGTCACAACTTTGTGAACCAGTTCACAAGTATATATTCCTGCTCTCCGTATTGCGAGTCCCGCCCATCCTGGAGCTGCCGTGCCAGCTGCACCGCCCTGCCTGAGCCTGGGCAGCCACTGCCGCAGTCTCAAGGTAACCTTGCGGATCGGATCGCTCACGGAAGGGGCCGCCTCGCTCGATCACGAGGCGACCTGGCTCCTCGGCCACACCGGCAGGATCACCTTCCGCGAGCTGTGGGAGGGTGACGGAGACCTGTATGCCGACGCCACCCTCCATGTCCGCTGCCGATTTCTCAAGGACGGGCCGGAGGGCCAGCATTGCTCCGCCCACGGGTACTCCGGACAGGTCCGCCCGTCGAAGGCAAGGCGTCAGCCTCGCCAGCTGGGTGGCGATCATTTCATGGTGGTGGACCGGCGGCGCCTGGTCGAACGCCGATTTCCCCCGCCGGCGACTCCCAGGAGAGAGCTTCCGGTGGTGGAAAGCGGCAACCCCTGCGAGGCCGCCCCATGCAGGACGGCGGATCATGTCCGCGGCGCGGCCTGCTGCCGCGATCTCCAGGTCGAGATCATGTGCACCCCGGAGGAGGCCTGGCTGGAGTCGCTGGTGCGGTCCCGCCAATCGCCTTATCTCTGCAAGATCGAACGGGAGGGCAAGTTTTCGCTGGGGGCCGAAGTCATCTCTGCCTGCGGCTATCTTGAGCCTGGCGGGGTGGCGTGCACCCTGCATGGGAGGATGCGGAAGGACGGGCGGACCGCCAAACCGGATCTCTGTTTCGACTGGCCGCCCAAGGGCAAGGGGCTGCATCCGGGGTGCGTATTCACCGGGAAGTCGGGAAAAAGGGCGCGAAGTGTGCAGAAGTGATGGAGGGAGAACGTCATAGGAGGGGCGTGGGGCGTGGGGCGTCGGGCATGGGGCGCGGGGTCAAGCCAGCGGGGGCCGATTGGACGATTTCGAGCGGCTGTACCAAACCACTTATACCGCCGTGGTGCGCTTCCTGTACCGCAAGGTGTGGGACGCAGACCGGGCCGAGGACCTGGCGCAGGAAGTGTTCATGCGCCTGTTCCAGCACCGGCCCGAGAAGCCCCGGGCGTGGGTGTTCGCTGTGGCGGCCAACCTGGCCCGGGACGAGGCGCGGGCTGCGATCCGGCGCCGTAAGCACCTGACGCTGCTGGTTAACGATCCCTCGCCGGGGCCCTCCAGGATCCAGCCAGCGGACGAACTGGTGGAGCACGACGAGCAGATGGCCGCGGTGCATCAGGCGCTGGATGCGCTGACGCCGCGCGACCGGGAGGTTCTCCTGTTGTGGGACGGTGGTCTCAGTTATCCCGAGATCGCCGCGCAGACCGGGCTCGCCGTCGGTGCCGTGGGCACCACATTGGCACGGGCCCGAAAACGCCTGGTGGAGGCGCACGACCGACAGAATGCACAGGACAGCCATGCCGCACATTCCTGAGGACGAGCTTCACGCCTATCTGGACCAGGCGCTGAGCCGTTCACAGTGTGTCGAGATCGAGCGGCATCTCGCCCACTGCCCTGCCTGTCAGCGCACTCGCGACGGCATCATGTACCTTCGGGACCGCACGACTCAGCTGCTGGCCACGCTCTCGCCCGCGCGGCGCATTCCGCCGGCGTACGAGGTGCTGGAGGAGCGTTCCCGGCAGGCTGGTGCCAGGCGCAGCCGCAGGTACCGCCTGGGCTGGGCGGCGGCGCTGGTGGCCGCTGCCGGCCTTGGCTTCGCAGGCTTGCAGTGGCAGCGCACCAGCAGCCCCGTCGTGCCGGAGCTCGCAGTCCTCGCCGATTCAGCGGCTCCGATGGCTGTCGATCCTGCCCTGATGCCGTCCCGGTCCACGGTCGCCGTACCGGAAGCGGTGGCCGCCGAGACCGAGCGCCGAGAGCCGGGAGCTGCGCCGGGCACCAGGAGTGAGGCGGCGCCACCCACCGGGATGGCCGACGACGCCTTGGCGGCCACTACACTGCCCGATACGCGTCAGATATCCGAGCCGGTCGGCGCTACGTTGTCTTCCGGAGTGTTGTCTCCCTCGATGTTGCACTTCGCGCCGACCGGCGCGTGGCGCACGCTGTCGTGGGACGCTGCCCGGCAGGTTCGCGGCCAGACCGTACCCCGCATTCGCGGGCTGCCGGTAATGGAAGTTCAGGTCTCGGCCTCACGGGCCGACAGCGGCGCTCCCACGATGATCGTGGCGCAGCAGCTGGAATCGGGCCAGGTCATCCGGACAATCGAGGGACCGGCTACCGACGTTACCCGACTGCTGGCGGCCCAGCGCAACGATTCCGGGTCACCGTGGCCCACGATTCCCGAGGACGCCGGCATCTCGGGCGTGGACGGCTCGATGACCCTCCGCCGGGGCGACCGGATCCTCGCGATTCAGGCGCCGCTGCCGGTGGACTCGCTCAGGGCGATGATTCGACGGATGAACGCGATGGAGCGGTAGGGCGGTAAGGCGGTAAGGTGGAAGGGCGGCAGGTTTGTGAGAAGGGGATCCAGGCTCAATGCCGAGATCCCCTTTTTGCACTCTTACCGCCCTACCGCCTTACCGCCCTACCGCGTTACCGCCTCAATTCAGGTGCTCCACGTCCGCGTCATGCATGTAGTCCTTGTCCTCATCTTCATGGTCGAACACTTCCACCTTGTGGTGCCCCAACTCGCGATTGATGGTGATCTCGGCGAGCCGGGGTGAGACCATCGGGAAGATGCGGGCAAACAGCGAGTAGCATACGAGGAACAGGCCGGCCAGAAGGAATGTGGGCGCGATGTCAGCCACCCCGAATGACGGCCCAGGCAGCGGCGAGACCGAAGGCGCCACAAGCAGGTACCGCTCCAGCCACAGCGCGGCGAGGCTGATGCTGCAGAAGAAGGCCAGGGTCCACCGGTTCTTCTTGGGCGCAACTCCCAGCAGTCCCGCGAAGGGAATGACGAACATCCCCAGCAGCACCCACCGTCCGACGGGGAGCCAATGGCCCCAGAGCCGGGCGAACACGAAGCCGGTTTCCTCCGGCATGTTGCCGTACCAGATGACCAGGAACTGGGCCCACATCAGGTAGGCCCAGAACACCGTGAAGCCGAAGCAGAGCTTGCCGAGGTCGTGGCGCTGCTTGGGCGAGACGAGGTCACCAATGCGCAGCTGGCTCACGCCGTACAGCATGGTGAGCGCCAGCAGCGTGTGCCCGCCCAGATACGACCCCATGAAATAGAAGCCGCCCAGCAGGTTGGAGAACCAGTGCGGCTGGAGCGCCATGATGCCGTCGAACGCGAAGATCGACATGATCAGGGCGTACAGCACCACATAGGTCGGGGCCAGCCGGTGAATCCTGACTTCGTTGGCCGCCAGCGTCTCGGCGGAGCCGTCGAAGCCGCGGGTCCACTTCTCGAATAGCGCCCGCCGACCCCCGCTCACGCTGGCGCGCGCAGCGTGGACGTCGGGCAGCATGTCGGCCTTGACCAGGCGCCAGCCGAGCCAGCCCAGGATCAGGGTGCCGAAGAACATCCGGGCGAACATGAAGGGCCGGGAGAGCCAGACTGCCTTGCCGTGGAACAGGCCGTGGAGCTGCTCGTCCATGGGTCCGTACACGGACGGATATCCCATCGTGAAGATGAGCACGATTACGAGCAGCGAAATCGGCAGGAAGGAGATGGCCGCTTCGGCAAACCGGATGACCAGGCCCGACCACTTGGCGTTGGCCACCTTGTGCGACGCGGCCAGTCCGACGCTGCCAAACATGAGCCCGGTGAAGAACAGCCAGTTGACGTGCACCAGCTGCCATACCCGGTCGGGTGCAGTGCGCAGGCCCTGGAAGGCGAGCACCAGGCCCAGCACGGCGAGACCCAGGCCAATGCCCAGCATGTTGGTGTAGCGGCCGCTTATCGAGTGGCTGGCCAGCCGGGTCCGGAGTTCGGCGGCCTTCATGGCGCCACTCCCGCGACCGCCGGGGCCGGCGCCGCTGCCTGGAGGGTCCGGAGGTAGTTCACCACCGCCCACCGGTCATCAACCCGGAAGATCTTGTCGCCGTAACGCGGCATCACGCCCCGTCCATAACGGATGATCGAATAGAGGTAGCCATCGGAGAACCCGCGGGCACGCTCGGTAAGCAGGCTCGGTGCCCCGACCCGCGGCCCAACGGTGCCCTTTCCGTCGGCGGCGAACCCGTGGCACACTGCGCAGAAGGTACCGTAGAGAGTGTCACCCCGGGCAGCGAAGGTGGCCGGGATGTTGGGCACTTCGGGGCCCGAGGCGGTCTGCTGCGGCTGGGCCCCGCCTGCCCACGGATTGACCAGCTGGTCCGCCGTGGCCGGGTTGCCGCTCCGGAACTCCTGCGACCAGTCGCCCTCGCCACCGGTAATGGGCACGGCTCCCGGCGGCGTGTTGCGCGGCACGTCGGCCGTCTCGAACGGGTGGATCGACCGCTGGGCGATCATGTGATCGAACCAGGGGATGCGATACCAGAGATCATCAGGTGACGGCACCTTGTTGTACCAGACCTCGCAGCCGGCGGTGCCGAGGACCACCAGCGCGAGCAGCAGATAGCGGAGGCGCTCAGCCATGCCGCACCTCCACCGCACCGGCGTCGCGGAAGAACGAGGTCAGCTCGGCCTCGCGATCTGCGCGGGCCGGCACGAACACGCCGATCCGGTCGTCGCTGAAGCGATCGTCGTACAGCACCTTGCGCCCCGCCTTGGCGAGCGACAGCAGCGCGACGGCGCCCAGCGTGAAGAACGCGCCAATCAGGATGGTGAGCTCGAAGGCAATGACGACGTAGGGCGGAATCGAGCCGATGGTCTTTCCGCCCACCAGCACCGGCCAGTCGCGCGACATCCAAATGGTCATCGCGAAGCCCGCGGTGCAGCCGGTGAGGCCGCCAATGAGGGTGAACAGGCGCACCGGGCTGTTGCGGTGCCCGCAGGCTTCCTCCACCTCGTGGTTGGGGTGGGAGGTGTATACCGTGAGGTCGCGGTGGCCGCGTTCGCGCAGGGTGCGGATGGCATCGCAGGCCGCGTCGACCTGCTCGAACGAGGCGAGGACGCCCGGCACCTTCTTTGGCCGGGGCAGCGGGAGAGCCATCAGTGGTGCCCTCCCCCGGCCCGGCGCCGCGGCATGGGAATCATCTCCTTGATCTCCTGGATCGCCACGATCGGGAAGGTCCGGGCAAAGAGCAGGAAGTACATCCCGAACCAGCCGAATGACCCGGCCAGGATGCCCCAGTCAGCCCAGGTCGGATTCAGGACATCCCAGGCCCACGGCACGTAGTCGTTGGACAGCGAAGATACGATGATGACGTAGCGCTCGAACCACATCCCGATGTTGATGAAGATCGAGATGACGAACAGCGCCGTCAGGTTTGTCCGGATCTTCCGGAACCAGAGCAGCTGCGACACGAAGGCGTTGCAGATGATCATGGTCCAGCCGGCCCACCACTGGGGACCGAATGCCCGGCGGAAGAACGTGGCCTGCTCGAAGGTGTTGCCGCTGTACCATGCCACGAAGTACTCCATGGCGTAGGCATAGAACAGGATCGATCCGGTCAGGAGCGTCAGCTTCGAGAGGTTGTCGAAGTGATACTCGTTGATCATGTGCTCGATCTTGAGCGCCTTGCGGAGCGGAATCAGCAGCGTGAGCACCATGCCGATGCCGCTGTAGATGGCGCCGGCCACGAAATACGGGGCGAAAATCGTCCCGTGCCAGCCCGGCACGATGCTGGATGCAAAGTCCCAGGACACCACCGAGTGCACCGAAAGCACCAGCGGCGTGGCCAGCGCTGCCATGTACAGGTACGCCCGCGAGTAGTGGCGCCACTGGTTGTCCGACCCGGTCCAGCCCAGCGAGAGCTGGCCGTAGATGAACCTGCGCCACCCCTTCGCCTTGTCGCGCACCGCGGCCACGTCGGGGATGAGCCCGAAGATCAGGAACAGGGTGGAAACGGTGAGGTAGGTCGAGATCGCGAAGACGTCCCAGATCAGCGGCGACTTGAAGTTGGGCCACAAGTACCGCTGGTTGGGATAGGGCAGGAGCCAGTAGAAGACCCACTGCCTCCCGATGTGGATGATCGGGAACAGTCCCGCAGTCATGACCGCGAACACTGTCATGGCCTCGGTGGCGCGGTACACGGCGGTGCGCCAGGGTGAGCGGAACAGGAAGAGGATCGCCGATATAAGAGTGCCGGCGTGACCGATGCCGACCCAGAAGACGAACGTCGTGATGTAGACCGACCACATCACTGGCGGGGTATACCCCGAGTGGCCCAGGCCGTCCTTGATGAGGATCAGGAACGTTACCAGGCCAACCAGGAAGAGCCCCACCGCGCTGAACAGGAGCAGGTAGTAGCCCCGGCTGGGCGTTCCCAGCGTGGCGACTACATCCCGGGTGACGTCCGCGTGCGTCTGGGTGATTCGCGGCTGGGCGACGGCCGTCATGCCCGATCCTCCGACGGATGCAACACCTTGGCGAGGTAGGTCACGGCAGGCCGCACGTTAGTCACTTCCAGCACGACGTAGCCCCGCGGGTCGTGACTCGACCCGGCGACCTTGCTGTCAGGATCGCGCCGGTTGCCGAAGATGATGGCACCCGACGGACAGGCCTGGGCGCAGGCGGTGGTGAACTCGCCGTCGGCCAGCGGCCGGTCCTCCAGCCGGGCCTGGTGCTGGGCCCCCCGGATGCGCTGCACGCAGAAGGTGCATTTCTCCATGACGCCCCGCGCCCGCACGGTCACGTCGGGGTTGAGCTGGAGGTGCAGCGGATCGGGCCACGCCTTCTCGTTGTACTTGTACCAGTTGAAGTAGCGCACCTTGTAGGGGCAGTTGTTGGCGCAGTAACGGGTGCCCACGCAGCGGTTGTACACCTGACCGTTGAGGCCGTCCACGGTGTGGTAAGCCGCATATACTGGGCACACCGGCTCGCATGGAGCGTTCTCGCAGTGCTGGCACAGCATCGGGACAAATCGGGCCTCCAGCGGCTCGTCGTCCTCGCCTCCCTCCCAGTAGCGCTCGATCCGCATCCAGCTCATCTCGCGGCCGCGGAGCACGTCGTCGTAGCCCACGGTCGGGATGTTGTTCTCGGCGTAGCACGCGGTGACGCAGGAGGAGCATCCGGTGCATCGGGACAGGTCGATGGTCATTCCCCACGCGGGATGCACCTCGGCGTAATCGCCCAGCTTGCGAAGCTCGATCTGCTCCTCGCGCCAGCCGGCGATCGCCTCGACCTCGAGCGGGGTATTGACCTCGTGATGCCCGGCACCAGCCTCGAGATGGGCCTCCTTCACAGTCAGTCCGCGACGGGCATACTCGGCCGGCATCGCCTCGGCGATTCCGCGGCCCAGCTGGCGGGGAGTGCCCTCGGTCGTGGCCACGTCCCTGAAGCCGTGGGTCTTCTCCAGCCGCACCCTGGTGCCGGCGTAGCTGATCCAGGGCGTCGATCCCGGCGGCCCCATGAGGTCGAGCGGTGTGGGCCCGCCATCTTCGGCATAGCTGCCGTATGCGGTGTGGCCAAAGCCAAGCGGCACCGCGATGGCCTGGTCGTGGAGACCCGCATACGGATACGCGGGCAGTTCCACCGATCCGGCGTCGGAAATCACACGGATTATCTCGCCCCGCCTGATGTCAAGCCGGCGCGCGGTCTCGAGCGAGATCTCGGCCCACGGATGCCAGGTGATCTTGGTGACCGGGTCGGGGTTCTCGAGCAGCCAGGGCCGGTTGGCGCCGCGACCGTCGTAGAGGAACACGTGCGGGAATGCCACGAGCGTGAACTCACCCTCGGCCGGTGCCGCAGGCGCCGCGAACGCCGGAGCAGGTGCGGGTGGAGGCGGTGGCGCAGCGCCGGCTGGCGCCGGGGCCGGCGCCCCATCCCAGGCTCCGCCCGTGGCAAGCGCCGCCCGCCACCCGGCCTCACCACCGGTGCTGGCGAACCAGGCCTGCCTGAGGTGCTCCTCGAACGTCGCGGCAGTGAACCGGGAGAAGCCGCCGCCCAGCGCCCTGGCCACACCCAGCAGCACATCGCCGGTGTGGCGGCACTGGAATACCGGCTCCATAACCGGCTGCATGAGCCCGGTCACCCCGGGACGGGCGCGCAGGTCGTCCCAGCGCTCCAGCGCGTGCAAGTTGGGAAGCAGCAGGTCGGACGCTTCGGCGGTCTCGTCGAGGAAGGTTCCTGTGGACACCTTGAAGGGCACCTTGGCCATCTTCTCGACGAAGCCGTAGCTCTTCGGAAGTGCGTACGCCGGATTGGCGTCGTGCACCATCAGCAGACCGACCTGGCCGCCATCCATGGCGGACATCAGGCGCTGCATTCCCGACAGGCCCTCGCCAGCGGGAGGGGCCTCACCGGGAAGCACGGTGCTGCCAACATTGCCGGCCACGCTGTTGAGGACCGCCACTGCCACTGCGAGCGCAAGCGCATTGTCGCCCTGCGCCGCGATGCCGCCGGCGACGGCGAGGCCCGGTCCGGCGCTGGCAAACTCGCGCGCCACTGCTGTGATTCGCTCGGCCGGCACGCCGCTGACCCGCGCCGCAGTCTCCGGGGTCCATTCGCCGATCAGTGACGCGAACTCGCCGCTGCCGCCACCCGAAATCACGTTGGCCATCGCCAGCGCGACCGCGGCCTCGGTTCCCGGTGCAGCCGACAGGAACTCGTCGGCGTTGAGCCCGGTCAGGTCACGACGCGCGCCCACCTGCACGTGGCGTGCGGCGTCGCCGGTCCAGCCGTGCGATTCGGCGTAGCCGATCTGCTGCTCGGTGGGGCTGTTCCAGGTCTCGAGGAAGTCGCCAAAACCGAGAATGAACCGCGCCGCGGCGAAGTTGTGCCCCGGAACGACGTCCGAGCCGTAAACGATGCGGCTGGCCATGCGAACCGGCTCGAGGTCGAGCGGTTCCCAGCGCGTGACTGATCCGCCTGCGGCCTGGGTCCAGCTGTCGAGCAGGTCCGAAAACGTTCCCCGGGCCGGGGTTGTCAGGACCGCGATCCGGCCGCTCGCCTTGCGGACCTCTTCGGCGAGGCGCGCGATGGCATCATCCCAGCTGATTTCCTTCCACGCACCGTTCTCCTTCAGCATCGGACCCTTGACCCGGGTCGGGTTGTAGAGTCCCTGCAGTCCGGCCTGGCCGCGTGCGCAAAGCTTGCCCTTGTTGACCGGGTGAGCCGGATTGCCCTCCAGCTTGATGGCCCGGCCCTCGCGCGTCTTCACGTGGACACCGCAGCCGGCGCTGCACTCGGTGCACGTGCTGGCATACCAGGTGGGAACCCCCGGGACCTGATCCTCCTCCTGCACCAGGTACGGCACCAGCTTCTGCACCCGGTCAGTGGAACATCCCGAAAGCGCCACGGCACCGCCTCCCGAGACTCCGAGGACGGTGAGGAATTTTCTGCGGTCTACTGATGAATCCATAGTGTATGAGCCTTAGAGCCTGAGCCGTGAGGCCTGAGGCGTGAACCGTGAGGCGTGTTAATGGACCTCATGCCCCACGCCCCCGCCCCTAGTAATGGCACGCTGTACAGTCCCGCGTCACCTTCCGCTCGATGTGGCAGCTGATGCACCAGCCCATGTTGTTCACGTTGTTGACCTTGTACACCTGGGGCATGCGGGCCACGTCGCCGTGGCAAGTGGCACAGGCGTTGGGGCCCATCGCCTTGATGTGATTGGCGTGGGGGAAGTGCACGTGACGGGCGAGGAAGTGCACCCGCTCCCACTGGATGGGCTGCTTCTCGCCCCAGGCGGTGCGCAGCTTCCGGATTTCGTTCCGGCTGGCGGAGTCGGTGCCGGAGACCGCCGTGTGGCAGCCCATGCAGGTCTCGAGCGTCGGGATGCCGGGCTCGGAAGACACCGCCACCGAGTAGTGGCAGTACTGGCACTCGATCTTGAATTGCCCGGCGTGGATGTCGTGCCGGAAGAAAATCGGCTGGCGAATTCCTGGAAGTCCGGCAGTGTCTCCTGCGGCGAGGACTGTTGCTGCAACTGAATCGGGTGCGGACGGTCCACTCTGCTGCGCATCTGAGCGACGACCGCCGACAGCGAGCGCCACGACCCCGGCGAGCCCCATCCCGACGGCCAGGAGAACGAACTTCCGCATTATGGAGTTTGCCCCAGCGGTTGAGAAATTGGCATTGTGAATGTTTTCACGTGGCGTTGCCGGTGATCTGGCAGCGAGTTCGGTTGGCGCGCATAAGTATAGTGTTCCGATGACGTTTGACAACCAGAACCGCGAGCTAATCCGACTGCATCAGTCGGATTTAAATGCCCGCTCGATCTTCTTTCGCACCTCGATTCCCATGGCACGGAGCAGCGCCGCCTCGCGGCCGTCCAGTTCCGCCCGGTAGAACGCCTCTCTCACCACCCTCATCACCGAATCCTCGCCCCTCGCCTTGAAGAAGTCGATCGCGTGCAGCGCCGAGGCCCAGTCCGCGAAAAGCGACTCGAGCTGCTCGCTCGTTGCGGGACCCGCGGTTCGTCGCGGCCGCTTGAACGGCTGCGCTTCGCCCTCGCGGGCCACGAAGAGTTCGTGGGCCATCACTGCGACGGCCTGCGCCAGGTTGAGCGATGAGTGCGCGGGGTTGGTGGCGATCGAAACCAGGGCCTGGCACCGGTCGAGCTCGTCGTTGTTGAGTCCCTTGTCCTCGCGACCGGCCACGATTGCCACCGTGCCGTCAACGGCGCGCGCCACCAGTTCCCGGGCGGCGGCGCGGGGGCGGGTCATGGTCCGCCTGGCCGCACGGCCCCGCGCGGTCAGCGCTGCTGCCCATACCACGTCGGACAATGCAGCCGCGAGCGAATCATGAAAGGTGATGCGTTCGACCAGGTCGGCGGTGTTGTGGGCGATACCCTCGATCCGCCAGGCGTCGAACTCTGCGGGGTTGACCAGGCGGACGTCATCAATGGCGAAGTTCTTCGCTATCCGCACGGCGGAGGCGATGTTGACGAGGTCCTGGGGTTCGACGAGAACTAGAGAGAACACGAAAGTGGGGCTCTAAGGATGAAAGGTGGCGGGTGAACGGTGAACGGTGCACGGTGAATGCGACGCTTCCCCTTCACCAGTCACCTTTCACTTTTCACTCGCCAAGAAACGACGTGTCCAGCCGCTTGGCCTTGAGCCCAGCGGCGAAACTGGTCTTGTCGACCGCCTTCATGTAGGCCTCCTGCGGCTCCACCTGGCCCGCCTCGACCAGCTCCATCAGCGCGTCGTTCAGCGTCACCATGCCAACCTTGCGGTTGGTCTGCATGATCGACGGGATCTGGAAGGTCTTGCCCTCGCGAATCAGGTTGGAAATCGCGGGAATCGAGAGCAATACCTCGCGGGCAGCGACGCGGCCGCCGCCCTTTTTCTTGCAGAGGACCTGGGCAATGACCCCCCGGAGGCTCTCCGACAGCATCACCCTAACCTGCGACTGCCTGTCGGCGGGGAACTGGTCGATGATCCGGTCGATCGTGGATGCAGCCGTCGTGGTGTGCAGCGTGCCGAACACAAGGTGCCCGGTTTCGGCGGTTTCGATGGCTATCGACACGGTCTCGAGGTCGCGCATCTCTCCCACCAGCACGACATCAGGATCCTCCCGGAGCGCGGCGCGCAGCGCGTTGCGGAACGAATCCGTGTGGACCCCGACCTGGCGCTGGGTCACGATGCACTTCTTGCTGGGGTGCACGAACTCGATCGGGTCCTCGATCGTGAGGATGTGATCGGTGCGGGTGCGGTTGACGAGGTCCACCATGGCGGCGAGGGTAGTGGACTTGCCCGATCCAGTGGGACCGGTGACCAGCACGAGTCCCTTGGTCAGGTAGCAGAGATTCTGGATCTCGCGGGAGAGGCCCAGGTCGTCAGCGGTAGGCACATCGGAAGGAATGACCCTCGCCACGAGGAACGGTCCATGCCGGTCGCGACCCGCGTTGCACCGAAAGCGGGCCACTCCCCTGATCTCGTGGGCCCAGTCGGCGTCGCCGGTCTCCCGAAACTGCCGCTGGTCCTTTTCGGGCATGACGCTGTGGAGCATGGTCCCGAGCCGCTCCGCGCCAATGGGATCGGCCTCAGTGCGCTCCAGTTCACCCGAGCGCCGGTAGACCGGCGCGCTGCCGGACCGGAGATGGAGGTCAGACGCGGTGCTGCCAGCGAGCTCCCGCAGGTACGACTCCAGCTGCTCGCGTGCGCCGCTGTCCGGGCCCGAGCCTTCAGCAGCCGCCGGTTGATCCGCGCGGCGCAACACCAGCCGGGTGCTGTCCCCGCTGCCGGTCAGCTCGGCGTCCACTGGGCCTGACGGCGCGCCATAGCGGAACCGGGCCTCCCCGCCCTGCCCCATCCGCGAACTCACCTCGGCCGGTGCAATTTCCCTGAGCAGTCCGACAATCTGCGGCTCGGTCAGCGGATCGCGGGTCAGAGGGCGGATGCTGCCGTTGGACTGGAGTACCGCAGGTTCCCCAGCCGACAGCCTGAGCATGTCGGCGCGCTGCTCGTGGAGCACCTGGATCAGCTTGTCGAGTCGGGCCACGGCGGTCTCAGTCCAGGGGACGCACGGATCGCACGTGCGCGCGGTTGATGAAGCGGGTGGTCGGGCCGGAGACAATGGTGAAGAAGCGGCCGGCGCCGTTGAGGTAGTCGAGCGTGCGGCCCCGGGTCGGCGGCAGTTCCATTGCGGCCATGCCCCGGTACTCGGCCCCGGGAATGCGGACGTCCAGCTCCATTCGCACGGTTGCCTCCAGCCGGGCGGGATCCTGGTCGGGGACGTCCGCGGTTGCGCAGGCGACAAATGCCACGGTGGACTTGGAGAGGAAGATCACCCCGCCGTCGGCAAGCGCGAGCGGGAAGAACTCCTCGGGCCGGTTGAGCATCTCGCCCGGCGACTCGGGACCATCGTGCTGCGCGACGATCGGCTGGAGGTGGAGCTCGCCGATGGCCACATCTCCACCAGCGAGCGTCACCGCGGCGGGAAGCCGACGGGTGGTTGCCCAGTCACTCATGGTGCGCAGCGCTCGACATGAGTTCGCAAACTGGAACCACTGCTCGGCGTGGGCAAGGGTCCCAGGAATTCAAGCCCGGATCTCGACGCCTGAAGCGCCCTCGATGAGCCGGATCGGCTCGAGGTAGTCCGCTTCCTCTCCCAGCACGGCGCGTGCGGCGGCCAGCAGGTCCTTGCCCTGTTCCAGCATCGGTGCATCAACTCCCGCCGCCTCCGCCACGTCCAGCGCAATCCCGGTGTCCTTGTCCAGCAGCGCCAGGCGGAATGTCACTGGAAACGCCCCCGTGAGAACCCGCTCCGGAACCAGCGACTCGCTCACAAACGACCGGCCGCTGGAGGCGTTGAGCACTTCGACGGCTTTGGCAGCGGGAATGCCGGCTGCCACCAGCGCGGCCAGTCCCTCCCCCACCGCCAGGATGTTGACCGCCAGGAGCGCATTGTTGACCGCCTTCATGGCGTGCCCCGTACCCACCGGGCCCATCAACTCGATTCGACGGGCGAAGCACTCGAGCACCGGACGCCCACGTTCAAGCGCCTCCGGAAGCCCGCCGGCCATCACCGTCAGCGCCGCGGCCTCGGCGCCGTTGACTCCGCCGCTGACTGGTGCGTCCACAAATCCAACACCTGTCTCAGCGAGGCGCCCGGCGATGCGACGAGAGGCCGCAGGGTCGCCCGAAGTGCAGTCGAGAAGCAAGGCTCCGTTCGCCAGGCCGGCGAGGAGGCCGTCCGGGCCCTCGAGCAATTGCTCGAGGTCGGCCGAGGTGGCGAGGCATGTCACGACGACCTCCGCCCCGGCCGCGGCCTCACGGGGGGTCGGGGCCACGCTGGCACCGTTGGCTGCGGCGAAGGCGTCCGCCTTCGCGCGGGTCCGGTTCCAGACCGTGAGCTGATGGCGTGCGGCCACGTGCGCAGCCATGGGTGCGCCGATGGCGCCGAGTCCGAGAAAGGCAACGTTCATTTCCGCGAATCCTACACCGGTTGACCCGGTGACGTCGACCGCGGACGTTTCGGCATGACGATCCGCCTGATGCACGTTGACCTCGACGCCTTTTTCGTCGAAGTCTGCCGCCAGCGCCATCCCGAACTGAAGGATGTCGAGCTGCTGGTGGTGGGTGGGAAGCGCGAATCACGAGGCGTGGTGCAATCGGCGTCCTACGGCGCGAGGAGCTTCGGCGTGCGCGCAGGGATGCCCATTGCGGAGGCAGTTCGCCGCTGTCCTGGCGCTACGTTCTTCCAGGGGAGCTTTGCCCACTACCGCGACGCCTCACGCGCTGTGCGCCAGGTGCTGCAGGAGTTCTCACCCACGGTGGTGATGGCGTCGCTGGACGAGGCATATCTCGACTTCAGCGGGACCGACAGGCTCTACCCCGTGTCGCTGCTTCCCGTGGCGGAGTCGATCCGCGACCGGGTGCACCACGCTACCGGGCTCGA
This sequence comes from uncultured Gemmatimonadota bacterium, assembly GCA_946479805.1. Next base: position 20,112 of record CAMLHP010000009.1, read on the forward strand.
TTGCTCCGTGGGAATCGGCTCCAACCGGATGATCGCGAAGCTGGCAAGCGACTACGCCAAGCCACGAGGGCTGATGGAGGTGCGCGCCGGCTGGGAGGAAGGATTCCTGGCGGGGCTGCCTCTGGGCGCGCTGCCGGGGGTCGGGCCCGTGACCGCGGCGCGATGGAAGGAGCGCGGCCTCACCGACGTGGCGCAGGTCCAGGCCATGAGCGAAACCGAACTCCGGCGGCACATCGGCGACGCTGCAGCGTCGATCAAGCGCCGGGCCCACGGCCACGGCGGCATGGTGCTCCGGCCGGACCGGCTCCAGCGGTCGGTGAGCCGGGAGACAACGATGGGAAGGGATGAACGACGGCCCGAGCGGCTGGAGACCCTGCTGACGTTATTCGCGGCGCGCGTGGGCGCGCAGCTCCGGAAGGAAGGCCTGGTCGCTCGCACGGTGGCGCTCAAGCTGCGCCACGATGACTTTCGCACCATCACCCGTCGCATCACCCTGCGCGAGGGCACCAATCTCGACGCCGAGCTGCTGAAGCCGGCGTTGCGGCTCTTCCGGGAAGCGTTCGGCGACGTCCGTGCCCGCGACCGCGGGGTGCGGCTCATCGGCCTGATCGCGACAAACCTCGCCGAGGCGGCCGAGGCCGACATGTTCGAGCCGGAGGAACGGCAACGCTCTCGCCGGCTCACCGATGCGGTGGACCAGCTTCGCGCGCGCTACGGATTTGATGCGGTCACAGTCGCGAGGTTACTGGGGAAGAAGAGTGAAGGGTGAGCGGTGACTGGTGAAGGGGAGCCTGCTCACCATTCACTTTTCACGCTTCACTTCAGGTCTCCCGGATTGAACCTCAGCCCCACGCTGCCATCGCGGCTGGTGATCCGGGGGCCGAGGTCGGTGAAGGTCGCGCGCCGGCCAAGCGAATCGCGCACCTCCACCGAGCTGTTCTGGAACAGCGGGTAGTAGCCGATCGACATCCGGTTGGCCCCGACCGGCACCTCGCAGGGGCAGTCCTGGCCTCCCTGAAGTCCCGCATTCACCCGCACCCGGAGCGGCACTCCGGTCGCGTTGGTGATGAGAGGTGCGAACAGCGGTGCGCCATGCGCGATGGGCGTAATTGCGACGGGCTGCAGCGCCTCACCCCCACCCAGCGTCGCCGCGCCAGAGATGGCAGCGCCCACCGGCAGCCGTCCCGCCGTTCTCGGCTGCTCCATTTCCCAGCGCACCAGAACCGGCTGCCCGCGACGAACCTCTCGCTCAAGCACAGCGCCCGCAGGAAGCAGCGTGTCGCCACCGAGCAATGTCACCCGCACGGGAAAGGCAAGTTGGTTGCGAACCACCAGTTCGGGGCGGGCGGCGATCCGGTAGCCGATGTAGCCGAGAACGGCGAGCAGCAGGAGGATCAGCACTGGCAAGCTGCGAGCTGCAAGCTGCGAGCCTTGCGGCGCGCCTTCGTGGCTTGAACCTCGTCCCTCGAAGCTCATCTGTTCCGAAAGATGGGGGCCAGGGGATCACGATCGGCGCGGCGTGTGCTGTCAGGCGAGTGCGCCACCGTATCGATCAGCCCGGTATCGGGTTCCAGCGGCGGAAGGTCGAGCCGGAGATCTGGCAGGGCCACGACCTGCGAATCGCGTAGCTCAGTCGCGGTGCGCTGGGCGAGCGATGTCGGCGGCTCGAAGTCCGCGGCCCGGAGGGAGAGAGACAACGCCCCGCTGGCCCGGTCCGACCGCGCCAGCAGGTTCTCGAATGCCAGTGCCCTGCCCCGGGCATCGCGCACTTCCAGCCGCCGGACCCGCTCGGCCCTGAAGTAACCCAGCGGCCGGTTGGCATCGCCCGGCGCCACCGCGCACGCGCACGGCAGCTCCACCCCTGCAGAGTCGAGCAGGCGCACTCGCAACGTATCATTCGTTGCATTGGTGAGCTGCGGCATGAGGTACTGGGTACCTGTCGCGGCCATGTCCAGTGTCTGGCGGAGGTTCCCCTGGGCCCTGGGCAGCGCGATCGTCGCGGCGAGCGTTTCTCCCAGCAGTTCTCCCTCAGGACTCCGCGGGCCCAGAAGCCACCAGCGTGCCTCGCCGGCCGCGCCCCGGACCAGCGGGAGTCTTGCCGAATCGCCCGGTGCGATCTGGCGGGGTGGCTCTCCATTGAGGCTGAAGGCAACTGGAGCCAGGAATCCGTTCTCCACCACCAGGGAAGGCTCGGGATCCGGGATCATCAGCGAAACCCCCGCCGCACCGGCGAGCCCGAAGGCCAGCATGGCCAGCACCGCCACCAGCCCCCGGCGGCGGGTTCCGCGAGAAAGCGTCTGGATCGATTTCGCGTCGAGCCTCACAGTCGGGTCGTCGCGACTTATGGGGCCAAGCGCGTGGGCCCCCGTCACGACGGGAACAGCAACCGACGGCAGCCCCTGGCGAAGCGCGTCGAGCATGGCCGAGGCGGATGCGAAGCGCTCTTCCGGCCGCTTGGCGAGCGCGCGCTCGATGAGCTCCCGCATCCAGGCGGGAATCCTGCCGTTTGATTCGGGGAAGACCACAGGATCGGCCAGATGTCGCGCCACGATCTCGCGGGATGAACCTCCAATGAACGGAGGTTCACCGGTCAGCATCTGGTACAGCACCGCTCCCATGGCGTAGACGTCGGCGCGGCCGTCCACTGACTTGTCCCCAAGGGCCTGCTCCGGTGCCATGTAGTGCGGCGTGCCCAGGACGTCCGCGTCAGCCGGCGCCTTTTCTGTCAGCAGCTTGGAAATGCCGAAGTCCACCAGCAGCGGGCGGCCGGAGGCTCCATCGATGAGGATGTTGTCGGGCTTGATGTCGCGGTGGACGATCCCGTTGCGATGGGCGTGTTCCAGGGCGTCCAGGATTGGAGCAGCGACGCCCACGGCGAGATTGAGGTCCAGGGGTCCGTCGGCCCGGAGCATGTCGGCCAGGGTGATGCCCTCGACGAACGGCATCACGTAGAAGACCAGGCCCTCGCCTTCGCCGACGAAGTGCACCGGCACCGTATGGGGATGGCTCAGCTGGGCCAGCGAGCGGGCTTCCTGCTTGAACCGGGTAAACATGCGCTCGGACCAGTCGATGTCGGTCCGCAGCACCTTCACCGCGAGGCGGCGCTCGAGCTCGGTGTCGAGCACTTCATAGACTTCCGCAAACCCGCCCCGTCCCACCAGCCGCACGACCACGAACTGCGGTCCCAGTGCCCGGCGCAGTTGTTCCACTACCGGCGTGACCGGTTCAGCGGACGCGGACAGCAATGCTGCCCCACACCGGGGACAACTCACAAGGCCGGCGGATACCGGCGAATCGCAGGCGGGACAAACCAGATCGGTCACGCTATCTCATTCATTCGGCGCGGCATCGCGGCCGCTCCGATGGATGCTGAATCAAGGGGGTGCTGCATTCAATATCCTCCAAAGGACGCAGCGGCGCGAGGCACCAGTCAAGAGGCGTGCCGGAGCGACGTCGGCAACTGGGGCGGACTTGACGGGCCGGACCCTTGGGACAATACTTGCTGAACAGCAAGCAAGTGAGTTTGGATGGGCAACGCTGACCGGAGCCGGATCGCCATCCTCGACGCAGCGGCTGCGCTGTTCGCCGAGCGGGGATACCGCGCCACCAGCCTGGCCGACGTTGGCCTCAGGGCCGGCGTCTCACGGGGCACGCCCGGGTACTTCTTCGGATCAAAGTCCGCGCTCTATGGCGCGGTCATGGACCGATGCTGCGAGGAGGTTCGGGATGCTGTTCGTTCCGGCCGTTCGCGCGCCAGGGAGAGTGGCCGTTCACCCCGCGACATCCTGGCGGGCGCTGTTGGCGAGTACTTCGACTTCCTGCATTCGCATCCCGATTTCGTGCGGCTCATAGAGCGTTCCGCGCTGGGCAGCGAGGAACTGCCCGCTGACCTGAGGCCGGCAGTGACGGCGGGGCGGGAGGCACTCGCGGCCATTGCGGATGAAGTTGACCTCGACCCCTCGCCCGGGGGCGAGGCCTCCCAGCTGCTGCTCAGCATACTCTCACTTTGCTGGTTCTCGGTGGTGCATGCCGACACCGTAGCAGCGGCAGTGGGCGTGCCCCTGGCCACCGATTCCGATCGCGAGCGGCGCAAGGCGCACGTGATCGCACTGGTCAGTTCAGGGCTCGACCTGCGCGACCGTCCCGTTTCCACTCCACGGAAGAAGACCGCCCATGCCTGAGACCATTGCCGCACCGCCCCCGGCCGCATCGCGCCGAGCCACCGAGCAGGAGGCAAGGGATGTGGCGGAAGCCTCGAGGGAGAAGGGCTGGGAGTCGCCCAGCTTCGTGCGAGAGCTGTTCGAGGGGAACTTCCGGCTCGGACTGGTGCATCCCTACCCGGTGCCCGACCCCACCGAGGTGGAACGGTCACGGCCGTTCATGGAAAAGCTCGCGGCCTTCATGCGGGACAAAGTGGACAGCGATGCCATCGACCGCGACGGGAAGATCCCTGGGGAGAACATCACCAGCTTGCGGGAGATGGGCGCCTTCGGAATCAAGATCCCGGAGGAGTACGGCGGGCTCGGCTTCAACCAGCTGGCCTACACCCATGCCATCGGCCTTGTCACCAGCCTGGACGGGAACCTCACTGCGCTGCTGTCGGCGCACCAGTCAATCGGCCTGCCGCAGCCACTCAAGCTTTTCGGAACCGAAGAGCAGAAGCGGAAGTACTTCCCCCGGCTCGCCAAGGGCGCCATCAGTGCGTTCGCGCTCACGGAGGATGGCGTGGGTTCCGATCCAGCCGGGGTCGAGACGTCGGCGGTGCTCTCCGAGGATGGCAGGAGCTACGTCCTGAATGGCGAAAAGCTCTGGTGCACCAATGGCACCATCGCCGAACTGTACGTCGTGATGGCCCGGACCGGTCCCAACGCCATAACCGCGTTCATCGTGGAGCGCGACTGGCCCGGAGTGGAGGTCGTCCAGCGGCTCCACTTCATGGGCCTCAGGGCACTGGAGAACGGCGTCGTCCGCTTCACCAACGTCAAGGTGCCGGTCGAGAACGTGCTCTGGGGAGAGGGCAAGGGACTCAAGCTGGCGCTGATCACGCTCAATACCGGGCGCCTGACGCTGCCGGCGTCGTGCCAGACGGCGGGCAAGCGCTGCCTGGAGATCGCACGAACCTGGGCCGCGGAGCGGGAGCAGTGGGGAGCGCCGATTGGAAAGCACGAGGCCATAGCCAGCAAGCTGGGGCGCATGGCGGCCGATGTGTACGCGATGGAGGCCGTCAGCGATCTCGCAAGCAACATGGCCGACCGCGGCGGATACGACATCCGGCTCGAGGCCGCGATGGCCAAGATGTGGAACACCGAGACCGCCTGGCGCGTGATCGACGATACCATGCAGATCAGGGGCGGCCGAGGCTACGAGACCGCGGATTCACTCCGGAGCCGGGGCGAGCGGCCCGACCCGGTGGAGCGGATCATGCGTGACATGCGCATCAACCTGATCTTCGAGGGCACCAGCGAGATCATGCGGCTGTTCATCGCCCGTGAAGCAGTGGACACCCACCTCGATGTGGCAGGGGACCTGGTGGACCCCCGGACGAGCGGCAAGCAGAAGTTCCAGGCGGCGCTCAAGGCGGCGGCGTTCTACAGCTGGTGGTACCCCACCCGCTGGCTGGGCTGGGGCTGGTGGCCCCGCTACTCCGAGTTCGGCCCGCTGGCGACCCACGTGAGGTTCGTCGAGCGGCGGTCACGCAAGTTGGCGCGGACGCTGTTCCACTGCATGGTGCGCTTCGGGCCGCGGCTGGAGAAGCGTCAGCTGGTGCTGGGACGGCTGGTGGAGATCGGCGCGGAACTGCTCGCGATGACAGCTGTGTGCGCGAGGGCACTGCAGGAAACCCAGGGCGGTCAAGCCGGATCAGGGGCGGAAAGCAGGCCGCCCGCGGGCGGTCCGCTGGAACTGGCGAACGTGTTCTGCCTGCACGCACGGCGGCGGGTGGACGACCGCTTCCGCGCGGTGTGGGCCAACGACGACACGGCTACGTACAAGCTGTCGCAGCGAGTGCTGTCGGGCGACCACTCGTGGCTGGAGAGAGGAATTGTGTAGGTAGAAGAGGTAGAAAAGGTAGAAGAGGTAGAAGAGGTAGAGGGGATAGAAGAGGGTGAGGTGTTCCCCGTTCTACCTCTTCTACCTCTTCTACCTCTTCTACAATCCACCCCCCCTCTAGCGGACCCGCGCAATTGGCTGCAGTATGGCTGGAGGTGCCGGTTTCCCCCCGTCAAACCCAGCCGGTACGGCCATTTGCACCCCCGATTTTGCATGGAACTCACTACCCTTGGCTCGCTGGCGCTCTGGTCTGACGGCGCCCTGGTACTCCCGCGGCGCCGCAAGACACTCGCCCTGCTGGCCTGGCTCGCTGTCCACGAGGGCATCACCCGGCAGCGTGACTCGCTGGCTCGGCTGCTCTGGCCTGGCCGCGACCTGGCTCGCGCACGTCATTCGTTGAGGCAGGCCCTGGCGGAGCTGCGCCAGGTGCTTCCCGATGCAATTACGGTCTCCACCAGCGAGGTCACGCTTCACGCCGGCGCGGTCGGGCTCGACGTGCGCAGGTTCGAGGCGGCGAGGGCTGAGGAGCGCTGGGGCGATGCCCTGCGCTGCTGGAAGGGCGAATTCCTGGCTGGCGCCGACTCACTGGCAGGGGAAGAGTTTGCCGCCTGGCTCGAGTCCGAGAGAAGCCGCCTGCGCCCACTGCTGGCCGCTGTGGTCGAAATGGACGCGGTCCTGGCGCTGGAGCGCGGCGACTGGGCACGCGCCCGGGAACGCGCCAGCTGGTGGCGGGCGAACTACCCTGAATCGGTGGAGGCGCGCCGCCTGTCCGAGCGGGTCGAGCGCGAAACCGGGCGACATGCGGTTGGCACCGGGCCGGCATTTGTCGGGCGGGATGGCGAGCTGCTGCAGCTGGCGGATGCTTGGCGGGAAGCTTCCTCCGGATGCGGAAGGGTTGTGGCGATCCGGGGTCCAGCGGGCGTGGGCACGAGCCGGCTGGTGAGCGAGTTCGTGCGCCACGTCGAGAGGAAGCCGGACGTGGCGTTCGTGCGCCGTGCCAGCGGCGTCACGGCCCCAGCCGCCCGAAGACTGGTGGATGAGCTTCGCCCTACCCGGGGCCGGGCCATGCTCGTCACTTTCGATGACGCTGATGCGGACGACGCTGCGATGATCCGGTCGCTGGCGGACACGGTGCCTCCCCACATGCTGGTGATCGTTGCCGGCCGCGAACACCCGCTGGACGGTACCCCGCTGGGAACCCCGCAGATCCGGGATTCGAGGGTTACCCGTCTCCGCCTCTCCGGTCTCAACCCTGACGCCGCTCGTGAACTCATCGGCTCCCGCATCCGGCTGACCCCTCGCGATGCCCGGCAGCTGGCCCATCGGCTGCACGCGGACACGGGCGGCAGGCCGGGGGCCATGCTGCAGTTGCTCGACGAGTTGCTCGACGAAGGCCTCATAGCCGAGGCAGAGCATGGCGGTTTGGAGCTGGCGCGAGGGATGCCGCGGGGACCAGTGCCGATGGCGCTGGACCGGACCGAGCGCACCCAGCGGCGACTGGCGCGAATGACCGCGGAAGGACGCCGCGTGGTCGAGGCCCTCGCGGTGCTGGGCGGAAGCCAGGGCCTCGAAGACCTGTCACTGGTGAGCCGGGTGCAGACCGGAGCCTGCCGGGAGGCACTGCGGGAGGCGATCCAGCGAGGACTGGTCCATCGCCATGTATCCGACGGCGCGTACCGCCTGCACGGACAAACGCTGGCGGAGCCGATCTATGAGCTGACGCCAGCGGACCGGCGCCGCTCGATGCACCGGCTGGCGGCCCGGGTCGTGGGTCGCCGGGCAAGGTCGGATCGCAGACTTCGGGAGGTGGCCCGGATCCACCGGCGGCTGGCGCGACCCAGTTGGGCACACTCCTGGCATGGCGTCGCCCGCCGGCTGGCGCGGGCAGGGGCCTTGATCCTGGGCGGCAGCGAGCCATCTTCCGCGCCGACCACACCCGGACGTTGACCCGATGGCGACAGCTGAAGGCCGCACTATTCCGTTCACCGGTCCCGAGGCGATCGACGTCGCGGTTCTCGAGACATTCCCCTACGAAGGTCCCGAGCAGGAGATCGTCACCGAGACCCGCGAGTTCAGCGCCGTATGCCCCTACAGCGGGCTGCCCGACTACGCCCTGCTCCGCATCACCTACGTCCCGGGCGACCGCTGCGTGGAGCTCAAGAGCCTCAAGTACTACATAACCAGCTATCGCAGCGTCGGGATCTTCCAGGAACACGCCACCGGCCGGATGGCCGACGACCTGTTCAAGCTGCTGCAGCCCAAGCGGCTCGAGGTGACCACCGTCTACAATGTGCGCGGCGGATTTGAGACGACCTGCACGGTAAGGCGGTAGGGCGGTAGGGCGGTATGAACAACTCTGCCTTACCGCCTTACCGCCTTACCGTCCTACCGCCTTACCGCCTTACCGCCTTACCGCCCTGCCGCCCTCGTCTCTCCTCGCGGCAGCAGTTCTTCCAGATTTGCCAGCATGTAGGCGTTAACCGCCATCACCGCCGCGGCCTGCTTGAGGTCGCCCGCGACGGCCTTGTCGTAGCTGTCGCTCTGCGAGTGGTGGGTGTGGTCGTAGCCCCGGCTTATCTGGTCGTAGTTGAAGGCCGGGATGCCGTAGGGAACGAAAGCGAGATGGTCGGTCCCGCCCTTGTTGTTGGGCCGCACGGCCGATGCGCCGAGTGACGCCACCGGCGCCAGCAGGTCGTTCCACAACTGCTCGAATTCGGTCCTTCCCTGCAGCGCCTGCCCGGTGATGGCTCCGGTGCCATTGTCCAGCACCAGCACCGCCTGCACCTTCGCGGCATCCGCCGCGTGCTGCTCGGCGTAGGCCCGGCTCCCGATGAGTCCCTGCTCTTCCCCGCCGAACAGGATGAACCGGATGGTGCGCTTCGGCTTGAGGCCGCTGGCCTGGATGATCCGCGCCGCCTCCATCACCGCCATCGATGACGCGCCGTTGTCGGTGACGCCCTGGGAGAGGTCCCAGCTGTCGTAGTGCGCCCCCACGATGACGACCTCATCCGGTTTCTCGCTTCCGCGAATCTCTCCTATCACGTTCCACTGCTCCACCGGCGCCGAGCCGATGGTGTTCTCGATGCTCACCGCCAGCCGCGGCGCCAGCCCCGCCTCGACCTGGCGGTCGAACATCAGGTAGTCCTCGTGCGGCACCACGATCCGCGGCAGCGGCGAGACGCTGAACGGCGAACCGCTCATCGTGAGCAGGGTGTGCTCCTTGCCGCCGTCGGAAATGACGCCGAGCGCACCGGCGTCGAGCAGCAGCTGGTTGCGGTCGCTGCTGAACTGCCGGGCCCGCTGGCGGGCAGCTGCCGAGGTGTCGCCCGCAGCGCGCGCGGCCCGGCGGCGGTCGAGGGCCGCACGACGCTCAGCGCTGTCGGCAGCGTTCATTGCGGGGCCGTCGGGGTTCCAGACGAATGACGGCTCACCCAGCAGGAGCCATGCGCCGCGGATCCGGTCGCGGCTGGCGGCGAGGTCCTCGGGCGAGCCGATGTCCACGCGGACGATGGGACCGGAGCGCACCTGACCCCCGGTTCCGGCGGTCCAGGCCCAGCTGTAGGCAACGACCGGCCGCTCGAAGGGAGCCACCAGCCACGCCGAAACAGGACCGCGCTCCCAGGTGACGCCGAAGGGAAATGCCTCCAGGCTGGCATCCAGGCCGTAGGCCCGGAACTTCTCCACCGCCCAGTCGTCGGCGCGGCGCATCGCGGCAGATCCGCTCAGGCGAGGCCCGATGGCGTCGCTCAGGTATCGAAGGTTGTCCATCAGTTCCGAGTGGTCCATCGCCTGGGCGATGAGGCGGCCGGCACCGGCGGTGTCGACCTGCTGTGCATGGACTGCGGCTGCGGGAACGGCCAGGAGGGCAAGAGCCAGCGGGAATTTCCTGGGTGACACGATCAGCTCCGGTGTCTGGGCCATGGGGGGGGTGGGACTTCCCTGCATACGCATGGCCGCCGGCGAATGTTGCGGCGGCGGTTTCGGCGGCCCCGTAGCGCGACTATCTTTGCCCCGGAACCCGCCTGACAACCCAAGGATGCCGTTCGTGCCCAACGATACCCTCACGATCACCGACAACCGCACCGGCAAGCAGTACGAGGTGCCCATCGCAGACGAAACCATCCGCGCGATGGACCTCCGCCAGATCAAGGTCAAGGACGACGACTTCGGCCTGATGACCTACGATCCCGCCTTCATGAACACCGCGGCCTGCCGCAGCGCCATAACATTCATCGATGGCGACCGGGGGATCCTCCGCTACCGGGGGTACCCCATCGAGGAGCTGGCCGACAGGGCCTCATTCCTCGAGGTGGCGTACCTCCTGGCCGAAGGCGAACTCCCGACCGGCGAACAGCTGGACAAGTGGACCGCGGACATCCGCTACCACACCTACGTCCACACCAACCTCATCAAGTTCCTGGGCGGCTTCCGCTACGACGCCCACCCGATGGGAATGCTGCTGGGGGTGGTTGGCGCGCTCAGCACCTTCTATCCCGACGCCAAGGACCTGCACGACCCCGAGAACCGCTACATCCAGCGGGTGCGGCTGATGGCCAAGCTGCC
>CAMLHP010000010.1 GCA_946479805.1 uncultured Gemmatimonadota bacterium
GGCGGGTTCAAGGTGATCGTGGAAGCATGAGAGACGGACAGACGGATAGACGGATAGACGGATAGACGGATAGACGGATGGGTGCACCAGCGGTCGCCGGTGCACCCATCCGTCTGTTTTTATCCGTCTATCCGTCTATCCGTCTACTTCGCCAGATCCCTCACCGACTGCACCAGCTTGGCCACCTTGGCGCTGCTGGCGGAGTTGCCCTTGCCCTCGAGGTCCGAAGCCAGCCTGGTCAGCGCGCTGCTCCGCGCAGAGCCCGAGGCCTTCTCAGCCGAGGCAAGAGCCGCGCGGCTGGCGGAGATGGTCCCCGCATCGAGCCCCTTCGACCGCTCCAGCTGGTCGAGGTACGCCCGCGACAGCGCGAACGTGGCGGGCCAGACGAACTGCGGCTGTCCCTGCGCGTTGAGGTAGTCCAGCTTCACCGACTTGGCGGCGTCGATCTCGTTCTGGGAGATGAATGCACTGGGCTTGAGCTCGAAGATGTCGAGTCCGCGGGCAATCTCGGAGCTGACCATCACGCCATTGTACCAGTACACCGACCAGGTGCCGCCGGCGCCCATGCGGGTTGAATCCGCCGGGCCGCGGTCGAAGAAGGCTATCTCCTTCGGGTTCGCTGCGTCGGTCCAGTCGAAGACCGAGATGCCGCCCTGGTACCACGACTGCACCATGACGTCACGCCCCGGGATCGGGATCAGCGAGCCGTTGTGGGCCACGCAGTTCTCGAACGAGGTCTGGGCGGCCGGCATCTTGTAGTAGCTCTGGAACTCCATCTTCCGGCCGACCAGCGTGAAGATGGCGTCTGCCCCCCACTCCATCTTGTCGGTCGCGCGGCACTTGGGCTGGCCACCGCCACCCCACTCATCCGAGAACAGGATCTTGGTGCCGTCGTTGTTGAAGGTCGCCGAGTGCCAGTAGGAGAAGTTGGAGTCGGACACTGCGCCGATGCGGCGCGGATTGACCGGGTCGCTGATATCGAGCAGCAGCCCGTAGCCCTCGCAGGCACCGCCCGCCAAGCCAATGGCCGGGTAGAGCGTGATGTCGTGGCACTGGGTTGGGCCGGGGCGGGGGCCATCATTGTCACCCCGCTGCCGGGCGCCGAAGCGTTCGGCGATGATGGCGTCGATTCCGGCACGCAGCGCAGCGCTGTCGGCGGCCGTGGCCGCGCCGGAGCCACCGCGGGCCTTCACGATGCTGTCGAGCATCGGCTGGGCCATGCGGTCCGAGAGCACAAACTCCCGGTCCTCGAACTTCGCGATGAACGCGCCCCGTGCGCGTGCGGCATCGATCCGGGCTTTCGCTGCGGCGACGTCTGCCGGGGCCTCGCCGTGACGCGGCGGGGCAACCAGGTCGTTGAAGATTCGCGGCGAGCTTACGATGGCCGCCTGGTCCGGGTGCGCCAGCGGCACCTTGATGACCTCGATGCGGAACAGCGCGGAGTTGGGATCCTCCGACGGAGCCATGTCACTGCAGCCGGGCAGTTCGCTGGGCGAGCGCACGCCGGCCGATCCGGAGATGTAGACGTACACATTCTCCTTGTCGTCCGGATCCACCAGCACCGAGTGGGTGTGGGAGCCGCGGCAGGTCTGCACATTGCCGACATTGACCGGCTTGGTGATGTCGGAGATGTCGAAGATCCGGAGGCCGCGGAGCCGCATGGTGCTCACCGTATCGGGAACGCCACCGGTGCCGCAGTCGATGCGGCCCGAGAGCCCCTCACCCGAGATGAAGAGCAGGTTCCCGTACACCGACACGTCGCTCTGCGAGGCGGGGCAGACGTATGCGGTGGCCAGCACCGGCTGGCGGGGATTGGAGATGTCCCAGATCTGCCAGCCGTTGTAGTTGCCCTGAATGGCGTACTTGCCCTTGAACGCCAGGTCGGAATTGGTGACGCCCACGAAGCCCTCGGCCGGCCGGGTCTTCGACAGGACGTTCAGGTTCCAGACCGCCTCTTCGGCGTCCCACTGACCGGCCCGGAGGCCGACCCGCGGATCGGGGCTGGGAGCCGCGGCCGACATCCCTGCAGACACCGACGGTGCAGGACCATTGGTGCCGGACTCGTATGTGGACTGGGAGCACGCCCCGAGGGCCAGGAGGCCGGTCGCAAAGACCAGGGAGGTGCGGCTTGCGCTTCGCACTGATGCCATGTCGGTTTCCTCTGATGTGACTGAATGGGGCCTGCGGACAATCAATTCCGGGAAGATCACTGGGATGCTCCTCCTGCTGTCATCTGCTCGAGCATGCTCTCCATCCGGGCGATCTCGGTGGTCTGGTCGACGTTGACGTCGGAGGCAAACTTGAAGACGAGCTCGTCCTGGCCGGCGCCGTGGGTGCTGAAGAGCTCCTGCACCATCGTGATGGCGCCCCGGTGATGCTGGATCATGAACTTCAGGAAGATCTGGTCGAACTCCTCACCTCGCGCCGCATTTAGCTGGTCCATCTGGGCGTGGGTAAGCATGCCCGGCATGTGCATCTCATGACCCTGCACCATGGTCATGCCGCCGACAGCTGGCTGGGGCACCGGCTGCAACCGGTCCTTCAGCCAGGTCTGCATGGTGACAATCTCATCGGCCTGGCCATTCACGATCCGCGCGGACAGCCGCTGGACGGCAGGGCTGGCGTCGTGGGTTTCCGCCCAGCCGGCCATGGTGATGGCCTGCGCGTGATGCCCGATCATGCCGCTCATGAAGTGGATGTCCGCCTCCGTGTACGGCAGCCGGGCGCTGTCGGCCCGGGCTTTCTCGATGGCCCTGAGGTCGCTTTCGCTGTACTCCGCCTGCTCGGGGGCCGGGACCGTGGACGTGGACTGACCGCTGCTGCAGGCCGCCAGCCCCAGCGCAGCCAGCATGGGCGCCAAGGTCCGGCGGAAGGTGGATGGCATGCTCAATCAAGCTCTCCCAAGGGGTCGGCGGGGGGTCACCGAGCCCCAGTTGTTCCAATAACCTTCAATTATAGCACGATTCAGGACCGCTGGTCGCCCCGAAGGGGCCGCGCGGCCAGCTGCTCCTCGAGCGCCTCCCATTCCCGCATGAGTGCTTCCAGCTCGAGGCGAAGCCGGCCCAGCTGATCCTCCAGGTCGCGGATCTCGGCGTGGGGCGTTGCCTGATAGAACGTGGGGTCGGCGAATCGAGTTTCGATTCCGGCAATTCCGGTCTCCACGCCGGATATCCGGTCGGTAATCGCGTCCCGCTGGTGCTCCAGCTGGCGGGTGCCGGGCTTGCCGCCCGCCACCGGAGTCGTTCTGGCGGAAGGCCTTGCCGGTGCCCTGTCCGGTGCCTTTTCGCGGCGGGCCCGGAGCGCGACCTCATCCGCGTCCAGGTGGTCATCCCCGCAGGCGTGGACGTACTCGTCGTAGGTTCCGGCAAAGTCGCGGATGCCATCGGACCGGATCTCGACCACCCGGGTGGCGAGCTGCGAGACGAACCACCGGTCGTGCGAGACGAGGATCAGGGTTCCCTCGTAGCCCTGGAGGCTCTCCACCAGGGCTTCGATCGACTCCAGGTCCAGATGGTTGGTCGGCTCGTCCAGAAGCAGGACGTTGGGCTGCTCCACGCCCAGCCTTGCGAAGACCAGCCGGGCAGCCTCGCCTCCCGAGAGCGAACCCAGCTTCTTCCCCGCGTCGTCGCCGGTGAACAGCACCCGCCCCAACTCGCCCCGGACGAACCCGATGGTCTTGCCGGGACAGAATCCAGCGAGCCAGTCCTGGGCGGTCCAGTCGGGATTGCCCAGCTTCTCGCGGTGGTCCTGCGCGAAGTAACCGGGCTGGGCCTCGTAGCCCCACTCTGCCTCGCCGGCGTCGGTTGCGAGGTCTCCCACCAGGATCTTGAGGAGGGTCGACTTCCCAATGCCATTGGGCCCGATGATGGCCAGCCGGTCACCCCGGCGCACATCGAGATCTACGCCGTGCAGTACTTCCCTGCTGCCAAATGACTTCCGGATGCCGCGCACCTTGAGAACGTCGCGGCCGCTGGGACGCCGCTGCACGAAGCGGAACGCCGGATAGCGCCTGGAACTCTGGGGCAGCGTCTCGAGCGACTCCGCCTTTTTCTCTATCAGCTTCATCTTGCTCTGCGCCTGCCGGGCCTTGCTGGCCTTGGCGCGGAAGCGGTCCACGAACAGCTGATGGTGGGCGATCTCCTTCTCGCGATCGGCTATTTCCTTCTCGCGCCTCTCCCGCTCGGCGACCTTGGCCTCCTGGAAGTCGGAATAGTTGCCGCGATAGGAAGTGACCGTCTCGTAGTCCACATCGAGTATCTGGGTCGCGACGTTGTCGAGAAAGCGATGGTCGTGCGAGATGACCACGACGGGGCCGCGAAAATCCCGGAGAAACTTCTCCAGCCACCGGATCGAGAGGATGTCGAGGTGGTTGGTGGGCTCGTCGAGGAGCAGCGCATCGGGTGCGGCGGCCAGCACCTGCGCCAGGAGCACCCGGAACTTGAAGCCCCCCGACAGGGTGGAGAGTGGCTGGTGATGCACCTCTCCCCCGATGCCCAGGCCCTCGAGGATTTCCGCGGCGCGGGCTTCGGCATTGTAGCCGTCATGGCGGAGCACAACGTCCTCCAGCTCGGCGAACCGGTCCACGTCGAAGTCGTCACCTCCGGCGGCGAAGAGCGCCTCCTTCGCTTCCATCGCGCTCCAGAGCTCGGGATTGCCCATGAGCGCGACGTGGATGACCTGCCGTTCCTCGTGGAGGAACTGGTCCTGCCTGAGCACTCCGAGCCGGGCCTTCTTCGGGATGGCGACGGTGCCGGAACTGGCTTCGACGTGCCCGTTGAGGATGCCGAGAAGGGTGGTCTTTCCCGAGCCGTTGGCGCCAACGAGGCCGTAGCGCTCCCCGGCATTGAGCTGGAGCGAAACGTCCTGGAACAGCGTGCGCGCGCCGAACGACTTGGAGAGGCCGGATGCGGAAATCATGGGGCGGGAAAGATAGTCACGAGCCGCGAGTCACGAGTCGCGAGCTGTGCCGGACGTAGATTGCGGAATGCGAATGGTTCTGGCCGGCCTGCTTGCGATGCTCCCGCCGGGGCTCGCCGTGGCGCAGGAGGCGGACTCGACCCTGGCAGACACGACGTACGTGCTTCCGCCGCTGGTGGTGGTCACGCGCGCCCCCACCTCGCTCGGAGAAGTGCCGGCCGCCGTGGATGTGCTCGACTCTGTGGCGCTCAGGCAGGGCCGCCGCACGCTGGGCCTGAGCGAGGCGCTCGCGGACCTCCCTGGCGCATACGTGTCCGACCGCGGCACCTTTGCCCTCGACCAGCGGATTTCGCTCCGTGGGTTCGGGAGTCGCTCTGCCTTCGGGACCCGTGGCATCGTCGTCCTGCTCGACGGTATTCCCCAGACGCTTCCCGACGGGCAGAGCCAGTTTACCAACGTCGAGCTGGCGGACATCGCGCGGGTCGAGATCCTGCGTGGCTCAACGTCGGTGCTGTATGGAAACGGTGCGGGTGGCGTGGTCAACCTCATATCGGCTCCGACATCCCGTGCTCCTGTCGCGGGACGGGTCCGGGTGGAGGGCGGCGCACACGGACTCTTCAAGTGGCACGGCCAGGCCAGCGGGAAGAGGGGAGGATTCAGCGCGGGTGCTTCGCTCTCGCGGACGGTGGTGGATGGATACCGTGATCACAGCGCTGCGGAACTCCGGCGCCTCGCTCTGGTGCTGGGCTACGGCGACGGCGGCACGGCCCTCCGGGTGCGCTTCAATGCGGCCGACGATCCACTGTCGGAGAATCCCGGCGCGCTGACCCAGGAAGAGTTTGTCGCTGGTCCGGGTCTCGCCGCGCCCAATAACCTGGCCCGCGACGCGGGCAAGGCGGTGAACCAGCAGCAGCTCTCGGCCCAGCTCGATCACGTCACGCCGGGTGGCACCCGTTACAGCGTGGCTCTTTTCGCACTGAGGCGCGATCTCGACAATCCCCTCGCCACCAATACCACTATCCGGATACTGAGACGGGCGGGCGGCATCCGGGCCAGCGCGGTCTACCGCGTGGGCCCGTCATCCACTCACCCGCTCCTCACTGCAGGGTTTGATGCCCAGTGGATGCGCGATGAGCGCAACAACCTGACGCCCAACCACGCGGCCTCACCCGACACGACCGTCAGCCAGCTGGAGAATGCGAGGTCCATTGGGCCATTTCTCCGCGCCGTCTGGAACCCGGTGCCAGCCTGGCGCCTGGAAGGCGGGGTCCGGCGGGACGAGATCAGCTTCTCGGTGCGCGACCGGCTGGAGGATGGTGCCGACGATTCAGGTGAGCGGTCAATGGGCGCATGGAGCATGAGCGGTGGAGCCAGCTTCCTCGGTACTGCAGCGGTCACCCCTTACGTGAGCGTTTCTACTTCGTTCGATACTCCCACAACGACCGAACTGGCTGTTCAGCAGGACGGCGGCGGATTCAACCCCGACCTCGGCCCTCAGCGCGCCGTGACCATGGAGGCTGGTGCGCGAGGCAGCAGTGGAGCGTTCCGGTGGTCGGTGGCCCTGTTCCACGCGCAGATCCGGGATGCCATCGTGCCGTTCGCTCAGCTGGACGGCCGCTCCTACTACACCAATGCCGGCAGGATCCGGAATCGCGGCGTCGAGCTCGGCCTCGATGCCACCGTGCACCGGGGATGGTCGGTCTGGGGCGTGCTGACGGGCGCGGACTACCGTTTCACGGATTACGAACTGGTGGAGGGTGCGGACACCACGATCCTGGATGGCTACCGCCTTGCTGGCGTGCCTGCGGTCTTCGCGCGACTCGGAGTTCGGGGGACGGTTGGGCGCGGATGGGTGGCGCTGGAGCACACACTGTCGGGTGGGCTCTGGGCCGATGATGCCAACACCATCAGGGTGGAACCATGGCAGGCCAGCACATTGCGCGGTGGTTGGGAAATCGAAGCAGGGAAGCTGCGCCTGGCGCCGTTCCTCGGGGTCGCCAATCTCTGGAATGAGCGGTATGCTGGCTCGGTGGCGATCAACGGCTTCGGTGGGCGGGTGATCGAGCCGGCGCCGGGTCGCAGCGTGTACGCGGGAGTCGAATCCGCCTTCTGACCGGACAGCGTGCCGACCCAACCATGAAGAATCCATGAAGCCCCCCATTCGCATTGGAATTCCTGGATACTCTTCCACTCTGCGGGCGTCAGGTGCATCCTTCACCTACTACCTGCTGCATCACTTCTACGTTTCTGCGGAGGCTGGCCATGCCATTGCCAGTGTACGTGTCGCGACGGGTGCTTTCGTCCCTGGGCGTGCTGGGTGCGCTCCTCTTCCTGCCGGGGGCCACGCTTGCTGCACAGGGCAGCGGCACCGTGACCGGAACGGTGACCCGTGATGATACGGGTGAGCCGCTTTCGGGAGTCTCGGTGGTGGCTCGCGAGTCGGGCCGCTCCGCCGTCACTGGCGGCGATGGCAGTTACACGCTCCAGCGAGTGCCGGCCGGTGCGCAGACGGTCGTGTTCCGGTGGCTCGGATTTCGCCCCATGGAACGCCAGGTGACCGTCACCAGCGGCGGAAGCGTGACTGCCGATGCCAGCCTCGTGGCCGCACCGGTGCTGCTGGGTGACATCGTGGTGAGCAGCGCGTCTCGTGCGCCGGAGCGGGTGGTCGAGGCGCCGGCCGCGATATCCACCGTCCCCACGCAGGTCATGGACAACACTTCGCTCACCGGGCAGGCGCCAATTGCGCTGGCCACGGTCCCCGGCCTCGACGTGGCGCAGAGCGGTGTCAATGACTTCAGCGTCAACGCGCGCGGCTTCAACTCGTCGCTCAATCGCCGAGTGCTGGTGCTGCAGGATGGCCGCGACCTGGCAATCGCCTTCCTCGGTGCCCAGGAGTGGAACGGCCTCGCGGTTCCGATGGAAGATCTGCGCGGCATCGAAGTGGTGCGTGGTCCCGGTTCTGCGCTCTACGGCGCGAACGCGTTCAGCGGCGTGATCAACATGACAACCCAGATGGCGCGTGAAGTCCTTGGCACCAAGCTCACGCTCGGCGGTGGCGAGCTCGAGACGTTCCGGGGCGACCTGCGCCATGCGGGGATCACCAGCAGCGGGCGGTTCGGCTACCGTGTGAACGCCGGCTTCAACCAGAGCGACACCTGGACCCGCTCGCGCACCAACCCGGGCGACCTGGCCGAGGAATACGAGCCCGCCACCGACGAACCGGTTCCGGCGGCTGTCGGCCCTGAAGCGATTCCCCTCGCCGGCCAGACGCTGGAGGCGGGTACCCGTGAAGCGGTGGGTGACCGGGATCCGATCCGCAACATGTATGGCTCTGCCCGGCTCGACTTCTACCGGGACAACGGCGGCGTAGTCACCGCCGAGGGCGGCATGTCGCAGGTCGAGAACGAGGTGCTGGTCACCGGCATCGGGCGGGTACAGGTGCTCAAGGCCACCAAGCCGTACGCGCGGGTGGCCTGGGCGGAAGACCGCTTCAACGTGATGGGTTACTGGAACGGCAGGAGCACCCAGGAACCCCAGAAGTCGCTGGCATCGGGCCTCGATATCCTCGAGGAGTCTGCCATCTTCCACATCGAGGGCCAGGCCAACCAGAACTTTGGACAGGCGCGGGTGGTGGTCGGCAGCTCGTTCCGGAACATCAACACCAACACCTCCGGCACCCTGATGGACCCGTCCAACGATGACCGCAGCGACAACATGTACTCGGTCTTCGGGCAGCTGGAATACCAGGTGATTCCACAGGTCAAGTTCGTGGGTGCGGTTCGGTTCGACGATGGCGACCTGTTCGAACGCCAGTGGTCACCCAAGGCGGCGATCGTGGTGAGCCCCAACGAGAACCACTCGTTCCGGGTGACATTCAACCGCGCCTTCCAGACCCCCAACTACTCGGAGTTCTTCCTCCGTGCGCCGGCCGGTGCGCCGGCGAACTTCACCGCGCTCGAGATGGGGCTCCGGGCCCATCCGCAGCTCGGGCCTGCGCTTGCGGGCGTGCCCGTCGGCCAGCTGTACACCAATTCAGCGGCGGTACCGGTGCTGGCTCTGGGCAACGCGAATCTGGAAGTGGAGCACGTCACCGGCTGGGAGGCCGGCTACAAGGCCAACCTCGGCGACCGCGCCTTCGTCACGGTGGATGTGTACCTCAATGACCTGGACGACTTCGTCACCGACCTGCTGCCGGGCGTTAATCCGGCCTACGGTGCATGGACCGCTCCCGAGGAGGTGCCGGAATCGGCCCGCCCCGCCATCGAGCAAGCCACCAGGGATCAGCTCGCGGCCTTCGGCCAGCCGGTGGCCGCGGCCGGACTCTCGCGAGTCAACGGCAACACCGCAGTGGTGGTGTCCTACGCCAACGCGGGCGAGGTGCGCGAGCGCGGCATCGAGCTGGGCGTGGGGTACAACCTCACCAACGAGGTCAGGGTTGACGCGTCGTTCACCGGCTTCGACTTCGAGGTGAAGTCGCAGGCCACCGGCGACAAGCTGGTTCCCAACACGCCGAGCAAGAAGGCGTCGTTCATGGTTTCGTACATGGGCTCGCAGGGCATCGACGCCAACGTCGGCGTTCGCCTGATCGACGGCTATGACTGGGCAGCGGGGGTGTTCCAGGGCTACGTGCCGGCCGCCGAGCTGGTGAGCCTGGGAGCGGGCTACCGCATCAATGAGCACTTCCGGGTGCATGCTGCCGCTACCAACCTGCTGGACCAGCAGCGCTTCCAGATCTATGGTGGCTCGGTGATCGGACGGAGGCTGCTGGGGGGTGTAACGGCGAACTTCTAGGCGTAGGGCGTAGGGCGTAGGGCGTAGGGCGTAGGGCGCAGGGCGCAGGGCGCAGGGCGCAGGGCGTGGGGGAGCGCGTCGTCTCGGGGAATCCCGGGGCGACGCGCATTCTCTCCGTCTGGCCGCATGTCTCTGCCGGGTGTAGCTTCAATCTTCAGCTTTCCAACCAGGATCTGCATGCCAACGGCCGCTCCCCGAGCGTGTTTTCCGGTCACGCCGTGACCCAGCTACTCGACCGCCTTGGGGTGGGCCTGGCGGGGCGCTATGTCGTTGATCGCGAGGTGGGGAGAGGCGGGATGGCGACCGTCTACCTCGCGAAGGACGCCAAGCATGGCCGGCAGGTGGCCCTCAAGGTTCTGCATCCCGAGTTGGCCGCCTCCATCGGGGCGGAGCGCTTCCTGCGCGAGATCCAGATAGCGGCCCGGCTGCAGCACCCCCACATACTGCCGCTTTACGACTCGGGACAGGTGGAGGGCGACGGCGGCTCCCTGCTGTATTACGTCATGCCATTCATCGAGGGGCAGTCGCTGCGCGACAGGCTGAGCCGCGAACAGCAGCTGCCCATCGACGATGCGGTCCGTATAGCTCGCGACGTGGCATCGGCGCTGGACTACGCTCATCGGCAGGGCGTGGTGCATCGCGACATCAAGCCCGAGAACGTCATGCTGCACGAAGGCGAGGCCATCGTCACCGACTTCGGCATCGCCAAGGCGGTGAGCGTGGCCGGCAACGAGAACCTGACCCAGACAGGGACCGCGGTGGGCACGCCAGCCTACATGAGCCCGGAGCAGGCTTCGGGCGAGCCCGACCCCGACGGCCGGACCGACATATACAGCCTCGGCTGCGTGCTCTACGAAATGCTGACCGGCTCTGCTCCGTTCAAGGGGCCGAGTGTCCAGGCTGTCATCATGAAGCGGTTCACCGAGCCGGTTCCCTCGGCCCAGGCCAGCCGCCGCGACGTCACCTCGGAGCTGCAACTTGTGGTGGCGCGCACCCTCGCCAAGGATCCGGCAGACCGGTTCCAGCGCGCCGAGCAGGTGGTGAGCGCGTTGGGATCCCCCAGGATGGTCACGCCGCCAAATGCAACGCCGCTGGCAGTGCCGAGCGCTCCAGCGCGCACCTCGATCGCGGTACTGCCGTTCGCCGACATGAGCCCCCAGAAGGACCAGGACTATTTCTGCGAGGGCATCGCCGAGGAGATCATCAATTTCCTGAGCAAGATCGATGCGCTGAACGTGGCCTCGCGGTCGTCAGCGTTTGCCTTCAAGGGCCACCAGGACGTGCGCAAGGTGGGCGAGCAGCTGGGCGCCGGAACAGTGCTCGAGGGGAGCGTGCGCAAGGCGGGCAACCGCCTTCGGATCTCGGCCCAGCTGGTCAAGGTCGCGGACGGCTACCAGCTCTGGTCCGAGCGGTATGACCGGGAGCTGGAGGATGTCTTCGCGATCCAGGACGAGATCGCGGAGAGCATTGTCAAGGCGCTTCGCGTGGTCCTTACCGAGAAGGAGAAGCGGGCGGTGGAGAAGGCGCCCACCGCCAACGTGCAGGCTTATGACTTCTACCTTCGCGGGCGGCAGTACTTCCACCAATGGCGCAAGCGCGGCATCGAGTTTGCCCGGCGCATGTTCGAGCGGGCGCTGGAGATCGACCCCGACTACGCACTGGCACATGCCGGCGCCGCGGACTGCTGCTGCGCACTTTACACCTGGTGGGACGCCAGCAAGTCGAACCTGGAGGGCGCGGACAACTACAGCCGGCGGGCGCTGGAGCTGGCGCCCGACCTGGCTGAAGCACACACCGCACGGGGCCAGGCGCTGACGCTTCGGAAGCAGCACGAAGAGGCCGCGGCCGAGTTCCGGGAGGCGATACGGCTCAATCCCAAGAGCTTTGAGGCCTACTTCTTCTTTGCGCGCGCCTGCCTGGCGCAGGGGAAGTATGAGATGTCGGCTGAGCTGTTCGAGCAGGCTTCGGCAGTTCGGCCGGAGGACTTCCAGGCTCCATCACTGGTCGAGGAGGTTTACACGTCGCTGGGACGGCCATTGGACGCGGCGGCGGCGGCCCAGCGGGCCCTCAAGTTGATCGACGCCCGGCTGGCGCTCAATCCCGACGAGTCACGGGCCCTGGTGCTGGGCGCGGCCATCCATTGCCGCTTCGGCAATGTTGAGCGGGGACTGGAACTGATCCGCCAGACGCTGCTCCTGGATCCCGACGACTCGGGCGTGTTGTACAACGTCGCCTGCGCCTACTCCGCGGCCGGCATGCACGACGAGGCCATCGCCACTCTGGAGCGGGCCATCCAGAACGGCTTCGGCCACTGGGAATGGCTGGAGCATGATTCCGACCTCGATCCTCTTCGTGAGCTGCCGAGGTTCCAGGCCATGCTGGCGGTGCGCTGATGACGGCCACATCTCCCACCGCGCTGAAGGAACGCCTGCAGCAGGGGCTCGCCGGCCGGTACACCATCGACCGCGAGGTCGGCCGCGGTGGCATGGCCACGGTGTTCCAGGCCCAGGATCTCAAGCACGGCCGGCAGGTGGCGCTCAAGGTGCTCCACCCGGAACTGGCTGCGTCACTCGGCGCCGAGCGGTTCCTGCGTGAGATCCAGATTGCCGCGCGGCTCCAGCACCCCCACATCCTCCCCTTGTACGACTCGGGCCGGGCCGACGGGCCCGATGGCGGCCATCCGCTCCTCTACTTCGTCATGCCGTTCGTGGAAGGCCAATCCCTTCGCGACCTCCTGGTCCGGGAAAAGCAGCTCCCGGTGGAAGAGTCGGTGAAGATCGGGCGGGACATGGCGGCCGCGCTGGACTACGCCCACCGCAGTGGCGTCGTCCATCGCGACATAAAGCCCGAGAACGTCATGGTTCACCAGGGCGAGGCAGTGGTGACCGACTTCGGCATCGCCAAGGCGCTGAGCGTCGCCAGCGGCGACAGCCTGACCCAGGCGGGAATGGCGGTCGGCACGCCGGCATACATGAGCCCGGAGCAGGCATCAGGCGAAGGCGAGCTGGACGGGCGCACCGACATCTACAGCCTGGGCTGCGTGCTCTTCGAGATGCTGACTGGTGCGGCGCCATTCACGGGCTCCACCATGCAGGCGGTGATCATGAAGCGCTTCACCGATCCGGTGCCGTCGGTGCGGGCGAGCGGGGCGTACGTTTCCGCCGAGCTGGAGCAGGTGGTCACCAAGAGCCTTGCCAAGGACCCGGGCGATCGGTTCCAGTCGGCCGACCTGGTGGCGCAGGCGCTGGGATCACCGCGGGTGGTCACGCCCCCCAACGCCACACCGCTGGCGACGCCCGCCGTCGCAGCCCGGACGTCGATAGCGGTGCTGCCGTTCGCCAACATGAGCGCCGATCCCGAGAACGAGTACTTCACCGACGGGATGGCCGAGGAAATCATCAGCGCGCTGATGAAGGTGCAGTCGCTCCAGGTGGCATCGCGAACTTCGGCGTTCGCATTCAAGGGCAAGCACCTCGACATCCGCACCATCGGCGAGCAGCTGGGCGTAAGCACCGTGCTCGAGGGCAGCGTACGGAAGGGCGGGAAGAAGCTCCGGATCACCGCGCAGCTGATCAGCGTCAATGACGGCTACCAGCTCTGGTCCGAGCGCTACGACCGCGAGCTGGAGGACATCTTCGAGATCCAGGACGAGATCTCCGGCAGCATCGTGAAGGCGCTCCGGGTGGTCCTGAGCGAGGACGAAAAGCGAAACCTGGGCAGGGCTCCCACCGAGAACGTGATCGCGTACGAGTTCTACCTCAGGGGGCGCCAGTACTTCCACCTGTGGCGAAAGCGGGAGATAGAGTACGCCCGGCGGATGTTCGAGCGCGCGGCTGAGGTCGATCCGGACTACGCCCTGGCCCACGCTGGCATCGCCGACTGCTGTTCGTTCCTCTACATCTACTGGGACGGCAGCAAGGGCAACCTGGAACGGGCCGACAGCGCCAGCCGCCGTGCAATCGAGCTCGATCCGCTCAGGGCGGAGACCCACACTTCGCGCGGCATGGCGCTGGCGTATGCACAGAGGTTCGCGGAAGCCAGGACCGCATTCGAGACCGCCCTGAGGCTCGATCCGCTGCTGTACGAGGCCCATTACTTCTACGGCCGTGCCCTGATGCAGCAGGGGCAGTTGCGCGCCTCGATCGAGCGCTTCCGCGAGGCCAGCCGGCTGCGTCCGGAGGACTACAACGCCCCGATCTTCCTGGCGACCGCACTGGAAGCTGTGGGAGATCACGACGAGGCCAAGGAGGCGTTCGCGATGGGGCTGGGCAGGGTGGTTCAGCATGTCGAGCTGCACCCCGACGACGCACGGGCGCTGATGCTGGGGGCGCAGAGCCTTTACGAGGACGGGCAGGCAGAACTCGGCGTGGAGTGGTCCCGGCGGGCGCTGGAGATAGACCCCGAGGATTCGGGCATTCTCTACAACGCCGCCTGTCTCCACGCGGTCCGGGGCGACTACGATGAGGCGCTGAAACTCCTCGACCAGGCGGTGCGGTTCGGGTTCGGCATGCGGGAGTGGATCGAAAACGACCCCGACTTCGCCTCCGTGCGTGGCGACCCCCGCTTCCGTGCCATACTCGAGAAGCTCTAGGCACGGCAGTCGAGCGTCGAACTTGACACCGGCAGTTGGCGCCGATTTCGCCGGGTGACTGGCAACAGCCGGCTGGACCCCTGGTGATGGATTGCGCCAATGACCTCACGTCCATACGTGCTCTCGGAATCCACCTGGGAAACGGTCCGCACCACGCAGTACGAAGTGGCCGTCCTGCCATGGGGAGCAACCGAGGCCCACAACCGGCACCTGCCCTATGCCACCGACACCATCCAAAGCGACGCGGTGGCGGTTGCTGCCGCCGCCCACGCGTGGGAGCGCGGCGCCCGGGTGGTGGTGCTCCCCCCCATTCCATACGGCGTTCAGACCGGACAGCGTGAAGTCCCGCTCTGCCTCAACCTCAACCCGAGCACCCAGCTCGCGATGCTCCGCGACCTGCTGCCGGCGCTCCGGGACCACGGGGTGCGAAAGCTTGTGATCCTGAACGGTCACGGCGGGAACGACTTCCGGCAGATGATAAGGGAGCTCCAGCCCGATTCCGGGATGGTGCTGTGCCAGGTCAACTGGTACACGATGGTCCAGCCTGCAGCGTTCTTCGATGAGCCGGGTGACCATGCGGGCGAACTGGAGACCAGCGTGATGCTTCACGTCGCCCCGTCACTGGTGGCTCCGCTCTCGGATGCCGGTCCCGGCAACGCGCGGCCTTTCGGCATTGTCGCGTTGCGCGAAGGATGGGCCTGGACGCCCAGGAGCTGGGTGGACGTGACCGATGACACCGGCGTCGGCAATCCTGCAGCCGCAACCGCTGGGAAGGGCGCGCGGTTCACGAAGGCGGTGGTGGAGAGGCTGAGCCAGTTCCTGGTGGAGCTGGCTGAGGCGGACCCGGCGGCGCTTTATGTGGCCGGGGTCCCCCAGTAGCGCTTCAACGCGCTGATTATCACCGGCAGGCCCCGGAACACGCAGAACACCAACGCAACCCACGCGACAGCCTGGAAGAACCGGAGCATGCCGGCTGCAGCGTCTCCGGGGAATGAAGCCGGAGGGAAACCCGCGAAGGACAGCGTAAGCGCCAATCCGCAGAAGGTCACCACCTTGGTGACTGCGTAGCCGGTGCGCATGAACGGGGAGCCCACAAGGAACTTGCTGAGCGCGGTGCTATGCTGGTCGAACGGAGGGATTCCCTGGGCCACGCCGATGCTGCGAAACGCATCGGTCAGGGTCGTCCTGGCGATCACGATTATCGGGATCACCACCGGGATCATGCCAAGGTCAGCGAAGCAGACCCAGAGCACCAGCTCGTAGGTACGGTCCGCCGCGATATCCAGCACGCTACCGAACAGGCTGGTCTGCCCGGTTCGCCGGGCCACCACGCCATCCACCGTGTCGAGCATCAGCCCCGCGAAGAGCAATCCCGTGCCCAGCAGGCGCATCGGAGGTGATCCGTGGTACAGGATCAGGACTATGAGGGCGAGCAGCGGGAACCGCGACAGCGTGATCCAGTTGGCGAGCACGGTGGCCTCCGGGTGAGCCATGAAGTTGCGCCAGCCGGTGGACAGTGTCTACTTCGGACTTGCCCCCGACCCGGGAGATTGCCGTGACCACGCCCGACGATCGTCTTCGACCCCACCCAGCCACTCGCCTGACCGGGCCGGCTGAAGTGCTCGACCTGTCCGACCTCGCCAGACGCCTCAGGTCGGAGCCCCATCCGTCCCGGGACGGCCACCGGCAAGTGGGGCTCATCCACCGTGGCCCGCTGCGCCTGGTACTGTTCGCGTTCGATGCCGGAGGCCGGCTGCCGGAGCACCAGGCGCCTGGCCAGGTGGTGATCGACTGCATCCGGGGCAGCATCACGGTGGAGGCCGCCGGGGAGCGTCATCGGCTGGGCGACCGCATGACCGTGGTGCTCGAGGCGGGTGTTGCCCACTCGGTCGAAGCACTGGAGGAGTCCGACATGCTGCTGACCGTCTGCCTGGGCTGATACGCCCGCCTGAGTTGGCCAATTCGGGAGGTTATGTACATGTGGCTGTTGCTGGTCGCTGCGTTCGGGCTGGTGGTTCCCAATGGACTCTTCATCGGCTGGCTGCTCACCGAGTTTGACGGCCTTGGCAGCCTGTTCGAGAGCCGGCTCGCCCTGGCTTTCATGCTGGAAGCGGCACTGCTGCTGGTCCTGCTGGCAGTGCATTTCTCCCGCAACCCGCCCGGAGCATTTCGCTGGCCCTGGTTCGTCCTGCTGTCACTGGTCGGAGGGCTGGGGTTCGGCCTTCCGTTCTACTACTGGCTGAACGCCCGATCCAGCCGGTCCGGACCGGTCGGGGAGGAGCAACGGTGAAGCGACCAACCCAAGTCCTGCTCGCGGCCGCGGTACTGCTGGGCGCGCATGTCACACTGCTGGAGGCCCAGGCCAGCCTGGTCGTCCTCGCGCGCCACGCCGAGAAGAGCAGCACGGCCGACACCGCGAGCCTGACGCCCCGGGGCCAGCGCCGGGCGGCCGACCTGGCCCGGGTGCTGGCGGGCACCCGGCTGGACGCCATCATCAGCACCCAATACGCCCGCACCCGCCAGACGGCGGCTCCCGCAGCCGGGCAGGCGGGACTCGAGCCCACCATCATCCCCGGTGGAGGAAGCGTCACCGCGCACGCAGCCGAGATCGCTCGCGCCATTGATGCGCTGCCACCCGGCTCGGCGGTGCTGGTTGTGGGCCACAGCAACACCCTCGCGCCAATCATCGCAGCGCTGGGCGGACCCAAGCTGAGCGAGCTGTGCGACCTGGAATACTCCTCGCTGCTGCTGCTCGAGCGCGCCTCCCGTGACGCGGCCTGGCGCTTCATGCGGGTAAAATACGGGGCGCCCGACCCGGCGGGTGCCGACCAGTGCAATGCGACAGGCGAATCGATGCGTCAGGGAGGCTGAGCGGATCGCCGAATTGAGTCCCGCCATGCACGACACCAGCGCCAGCCTCGAGCGGCTGCGCGACGCTCTTGCCGGTCGCTACCGGATCGGGAACGAGCTGGGGCGCGGCGGGATGGCCACGGTCTACCTCGCCGAAGATCTCCGGCATGAGAGGCAGGTCGCGATCAAGGTGCTCCGGCCCGAGCTGGTGCATGCCGGGAGCGAGACGACCCGGTTCATGCGGGAGATCCGCATCGCCGCCCAGCTCAGCCACCCTTCCATACTTCCGCTGCACGATTCCGGCGCTGTCGATGGGAATCTCTGGTTCGTGATGCCGTACGTCCGGGGCGAGTCGCTCCGGGCCCGGCTGCAGCGGGACCGCATCCTGCCCACCGATCAGGCCGTTCGCATCGGCATCGCCGTTGCGCGGGCGCTGGACTATGCCCATAGGCAGAACGTGGTGCACCGGGACATCAAGCCGGAGAACATCCTGCTGCATGAGGGACAGGCAGTGATCGCCGACTTCGGCATCGCCCGGGCCATCAGCGAAGCGGCGAGCGAAAACGTCACCGAACGGGGACTCGCCATGGGCACGCCGGCCTACATGAGTCCCGAGCAGATCGGAGCCGAGCGCGATCTCGACGGGCGAAGCGACATCTACGCCCTCGGCTGTGTGCTGTACGAGATGCTCGCCGGCGGGCCACCGTTCGCCGGGCCCGGTACCAGGCCGGTGACCTACCGCCACCTCGCCGACCCGGTTGCGCCACTGCGTGACACCCGTCCAACCGTGCCACTGTCGGTGGAACGGGCGGTGCTGCGCGCGCTCGCCAAGGATCGCGCTGCCCGCTTTGCCACCGCCGCCGAGCTGGCCGACGCCCTGGCTGCACCCGATTCCCCTGCCTCTGTCACACCCCGCGGTACCCGAATGCTGGCGGTGTTGCCGTTCGTGAACGCCAGTGCCGAGCCCGACACCGAGTACCTGAGCGACGGTATCACCGAGGAGCTGATCAACGCGCTGGCCCATGCGGGCCGGCTCCGGGTCGCGCCGCGGACCGCGGTGTTTCCCTACAAGGGCAGCAGCGAGAGCGGACGCGAGATCGGAAAGCGCCTTGGCGTCGAGAGCGTGCTGGAAGGGTCGGTTCGGCGGGCAGGAGGGCGGCTCCGCATCATGGTTCAGCTGACGGATGTATGCGATGGCCGCCTGGTGTGGTCGGAGCGATTTGATCGCGAGATGGGCGACATTTTCGCACTGGAAGAAGAACTGGCCCGCACCATTGTGGCGGTGCTCCGCATCCGGTACCTGGGCGAGCTGACCGATCCGGTGCCCAAGCGCTATACCGACGACGTAGAGGCATACAATCACTACCTGAGGGGCCGCTTCGCATGGAATAAGCGGACGCCGGAAGGAACGGCCGAGGCGATCCGGCACTTCGAGGCGGCCATCGGGCGGGATCCCGGCTATGCGCTGGCCTACACCGGGCTTTCCGACAGCTACGCGCTGGAGGTGGACTATCGCGGCGCTCCAGTCACCGATGGTTTGCGGCGGGCCAGGCAGGAGGCGCTCCGGGCGCTCGAACTGGACGACAGCCTGGCGGAGGCCCACACCTCGCTGGCCTGGGTCAAGTTCATCCATGACTGGGACTGGGAGGAAGCTGGACGCCAATTCTCGCGGGCCATTGAGCTCAATCCCGGCTATGCCAGCGCCCGCCAGTGGCATTCGTGGTATCTCATGGCCATGGGTCGGACCGACGAGGCGCTGAGCGAGAGCCGGCTGGCGCAGGAACTCGATCCCGGCAGCATCTCGATCAGGCGATCGGTTGGCTGGCTCCTGCAGTATGCCCGGCGCTGGGAGGAGTCGGCGGTTCTCCTCCGGCACGCGGTCGAGCAGAATCCCGAGCAGGACGAGACGGTCTGGGCGCTCGGAATTTCACTGATGGAGCTGGGCCAGTATCAGGAAGCGGAAAGGGTGCTGCGCAATGCGGAGGCTCTTGCCATCGCCAACTATCACGCGTTCGCATCGCTGGGCCGGCTTGCTGCGCGCCAGGGCAATATCGCCGAGGCCGAACGGCGGATGACGCACCTCAAGGAAGTCGCGAAGGCTGAATACGTGTCGCCCGTGGACTTCGCCCGGCTTGCCATCGCGGTTGGCGACCACGACGAGGCCTTTGAGTGGATCGGCAGGGCCCACGCCGAGCGGCGTGGCTGGCTGGCGTACCTGCGGGTCGAGCCAGCGGTGGACCCGCTCAGGGGTGACCCGCGATTCGCCGGATGGCTGCGGACGATGCGATTGGACTAAATTCCCGATTGGGGTAGCTTGGGGAATCCATCTTCGAAGGCCATCAGACACTCCCTGAGCACGGGGTCACAACGGTCCCGCGCCGATCATCCTCCTTCATGGAGCGATCAATGGAACTCCTGCTGCAACTCCTGGCTGGTGCAGTTGGCGGCAATGTGGGTGGCGTGCTGGCAAAGGCCAGAAGCCTGGGGCCGTTGCTGAACACGATCCTGGGTGCGGTCGGCGGCCTGGGTGGCGGACAACTCGCTGGCTCCGCCTTGGGTGGCGGCACCGGCATGCAGCTCAGTCTCTCGGCGGTGATCGGAGCACTGCTGCCGGTGCTGGGAGCGATGCTCAAGAAGAAGCCCGCATAGGGTGCAACACAGGGCAGGGTCGCGAATGCGTCAGCGGTCGCGACCCTGCCTCTTTCCGGAACCTCCTCTGATGTATCTGCTGCGCATACAGCTCGCGCTCGCCTTGGCATGCATCACCGCTTGTGCGCCCCAAGTGCAGCGACATGCGGTCCAGCCCGAGGCCTTCGAGGTCGACGTCGAGACCAGCGGGGTGGACTACCCGGTCTACCGGATTCCCGCGCTTACCGTCAGCAACCGGGGGACGCTCATCGCAGCGTACGACGGCCGTCCAACCATGGCGGACCTGCCCGGGAACCTCGTCGTCCTGGTCCGCCGCAGCGAGGATGGAGGACGGACCTGGCTCCCGCGCCAGGTGGTCCGTGCGGCGCCTGCCCCCATGGGATTTGGCGACCCTAGCCTCCTGGTTGACCGGGTCACCGGGCGCATCTTCCTCTTCTACTCGGCATCGGTGCGGCAGGGATTCTGGGGATCCGCCACCGGCAGCGACGAGGCTGACCCTGACGTGCAGCAGGCCGAGGTCAGCTGGTCCGATGACGACGGCCTCAGCTGGACCCATCGTCGCATCACCGCTTCCATCAAGGATCCGTCGTGGGCAGGGATGTTTGCGTCCTCGGGGCAGGGCATCCAGCTGCGGCAGGGGCCTCACGCCGGCCGGCTGGTACAGCAGTACGTCATTCGCCACGACGCGAAGCACTACGCCGCCAGCGCATACAGCGATGACCATGGCGCGACGTGGCAGATGGGCGAGCCCATCGGGCCGGGAATGGACGAGAACAAGACTGTGGAGCTGTCCGACGGCCGGGTCATGCTCAACAGCCGGGCCAGCCCATACCGGCTGGTCGCCTGGTCTGCTGACGGCGGCTATCACTACACCGGGCTTCGTCCCGACAGCCAGCTGGTGGATCCGGCCAACAACGGCGCCATCATCCGCGCCCATCCGAATGCGGAGCGGGGCACCCCACACTCCCGGCGATTGCTCATGAGCCACACCGCACACCCAACCGAGCGCAGGAACCTCGTGGTGCAGCGTTCGTGCGATGATGGAAGGACATGGGTGGTCGCGCGGGTCGTCGAGCCCGGCGCCGCCGCCTATTCCAGCCTGGTGTCGCTGCCGGGCGGTGACGTTGGCGTGCTCTACGAACGCGGGGAGTACGAGCACATCACGTTCTACCGATACACCCCCGGCTGGCCGGCCGATTGTTCATGACCGAGAACGTGAAGGCCGACATCCTTGCCCTCGAGCGAGCGTCGCGCGCACTGGAACCGGGCACTTCCCGCCGCCGGGCACTGCGCAATGCTGTGGCAGCTGCGGGAGAACGATTCCTCCGGCGCATTCGAAGCGCGAGGGCGTGGGAAGAGCCAGTGGCCCCCGTTGCAAGCCTGCTCGATGAACCCCCCTGCGAGCGAGGCGTGCCGCTGGAGCGGGCCATCACGACACTGGAACGAGACGTCATTGCGCCGGGGCTCAACCCCGCCTCGGGCGGGCACCTCGGCTACATCCCTGGTGGCGGTATCTACCACTCGTCGCTGGCCGATTACCTGGCGGCGGTCACCAACAAGTATGCCAGCGTGTCGTTCGTGGGCCCCGGCGCCGTGCAAATGGAGAACCTGCTGGTCCGCTGGGCAGCGGACCTGGTCGGGCTGGGCCCGGAGGCGGGCGGTGCCATCCACTCGGGCGGCAGCATCGCCAACCTCTCCGCCATCGCAACCGCGCGCGATGCACATGATCTCAAGGGAGCCGACTACGCCTCGTCGGTGGTGTACCTGACCACCCAGGCGCATCACAGCGTCGAGAAGGCGCTGGACCTGACCGGCATGCGTGAGGCGCCGAGGCACCTGATACCGATGGATGCGGGCTACCGGATGCGTCCGGACGCCCTTGAGCGCGCAATCGCCGAAGACCGCGCACGGGGAGCGCGACCCTGGCTGATCGTCGCCGCCGCCGGCACCACCGACGCCGGAGCCGTTGATCCGCTGGCGGAGATCGCGGACGTGGCCCGGCAGGAGGGATGCTGGCTGCACGTTGATGCGGCGTATGGCGGGTTCTTCCTGCTGACGGCGCACGGGCGGGCCGTGCTTCAAGGCATCGAGAAGGCGGACTCGGTGGTGCTGGACCCGCACAAGGGCCTCTTCCTGCCGTACGGGTGCGGCATGCTTGTGGCACGGGACGCAAGGCTGCTGGCCCGCACTCATGGCCATACGGGTCACTACATGCAGGACGCCAACCGTGAAGTGCGTGACCTCTCGCCCGCCGAAGTATCGCCCGAACTGACAAAGCACTTCAGGGCCCTTCGCATGTGGCTTCCGCTTGTGGTGCTGGGTGTGGCTCCCTTCCGTGCCGCGCTGGAGGAGAAGCTGCTGCTGGCGCGTTACGCAGCGGCACGCCTGGGGGAACTGGGGTTCGAAGTGGGCCCTGCGCCCGATCTCTCGGTGGTCACTTTCAGGTGGGCGCCTGCGGGAGAGACGCCCGACCGGCTCGATCAGCTCAACCAGACGATAGTGGATGGTGTCCGCCGCGACGGCAGGGTGTTCATCTCGTCCACCATGCTGGACGGGCGCTTCACGCTTCGGCTGGCGATTCTCTCCTTCCGTACCCACCTCAGGACCATTGACCTGGCGCTGCGAGTGCTGGCGGAGCAGGCTGCGCTCCTTCGCTCCTGAGGCGCGGCGCGGGCATTACATTACGTGGTCATGACGATACGACTGATACTGGCCATCCTCCACCTGCTCGCGCTGGGCGTGGGCCTGGGTGCTGTTTACGCCCGGGGCCGCGGGCTCCGCAAGCCGCTGGACACTGACGGCGTGCGCCGGGTGCTCGCGGCAGATACCTGGTGGGGCCTCGCCGGCTTCCTGTGGATCAGCACCGGCCTGGCCCGGTTGTTCATGGGCACCGAGAAGGCCACATCCTACTACCTCGGAAACCACCTGTTTCACGGCAAGATGGGCCTCCTGCTGGTGCTGCTGGTGCTGGAGGTGATCGCTGTCATCGCGCTTATCAAGTGGCGGAAGACCGTAGCCTCCGGCGCCGCGCCCGACACGTCGGCCGCGAGGCGCCTCGCCGTCATCAGTGATGTCCAGGTTCTCCTCGTGCTGCTGATGGCGGGCCTCGCCACCGCGATGGCACGGGGGCTGGGTGCAGGGGCCGGAGGCTGAAACGTGGGCCTCAGCGCGCCCCCGCGGGAGCGTTTTGAGACCGCGCGGCTCACGGCCGAGCGGCTCCTGGCGGGGCACCTGCCGCAGTTGCGCCAGATGGACCGCGACCCGCAAGTGATGCAGTGGTTGGGCGGCACGAGGGATGATGCGGCGCTCGATGCGTACCTGGCGCGCAACCTCGCCCATTGGGAACAGTTCGGGTACGGTGTGTGGATCCTGCGCTCAGCTGACAGCGGTGCCTTCGCGGGGCGGTCGGTGCTGCGCCATGTGGATGTCGACGGAGTGGACGAAGTCGAGGTGGGCTACGGGTTCCTTCCGGTCTACTGGGGAAGGGGGCTCGCCACCGAGATCACCGCTGCCTGCCTCGATGTGGCGCGCCGGGATGTGGGGCTGGATTCGGTGGTGGGCCTGGCGGCGCCGGGCAATGCCGCCTCACGCCGGGTGCTGGAGAAGTCCGGTCTCCGTTTCGAGCGCGAGGTGCAGCTCGACAGCGGACCCCATGCCCTCTACAGGATAGTTTTCAAGCACGGGACTGGGTAACCACATGAACATCCACACCAAGTCAGTTCGCGACAAGCCTTCCAGGTCGGACGGCCGCAGGGTACTGGTGGACCGGCTCTGGCCCCGTGGGATTTCGAAGGAGAAAGCCTCCGTCGATTTCTGGGCCCGGGACATCTCACCGTCCACTGCGCTCCGGAAGTGGTACAGCCATGACCCGGAGAAGTGGGATGAGTTCCGCCGGCGCTACTTCGCGGAGCTGGACGACAACGAGCCGGGAGTGGCCGAGCTCAGGGCCGAGCTGGGCAAGGGCAAGGCGACCCTGCTTTTCGGCTCGCGCGAAGCCAGGCTCAACAACGCAACTGCCCTCATCGAGTACCTGAAGTCACGGCGCTGACCTCCACCGCGAGGCTTCATGTTCGTGGGGCACCTGGCAGTCGCATTTGCTGGCAAGCGCGCCGCTCCATCGGTGTCGTTGGGCTGGCACATGGCCGCCGTATGCGCGCTCGACCTCATTTGGCCATTCCTGCTGCTGGTGGGCATCGAGAGGGTGTCGGTGCAGCCAGGCGCTACCGCCTTCACTCCGCTGGTCTTCGATTCATATCCCTGGAGCCACAGCCTGCTGATGTCGCTGGTGTGGGCTGCCGTGTTCTACGGGCTGGCCCGATGGCGCGGCATGTCGAAGCAGGCAGGGACCATTCTGGGAGCGCTGGTTGTGAGCCACTGGGTGCTGGATTTCGTGTCCCACGCTCCTGACATGCCGCTCTGGCCCGGCAACTCCCCGCGTTTCGGTCTGGCGCTCTGGGATTCTATCCCCGCCACGCTGGCGGTCGAGGGCACGCTCTGGATTGCCGGAATCGTGGCCTATCTCCGGTTCCGCCGGCCACGGAGGTGGACAGGGGTGGTCGCCTTCTGGTCGTTCGTGCTGGTTTGCACCTTGATGTGGATCGCCGGCCCGTGGTCGCCGCCCCCACCTTCGGTGCGCGCTCTCGCGTGGTTTGGCCTGATAGGGTGGCTGATAATTCCGTGGGCCGCCTGGGCCGACCGCAACAGCGAGGCCCGGACCCCAGCCTGATGCCCGCCGCTTGCCGGGACCGTTTCGGCGGGTAGAATAGGGCAATTGCTCTCCTCTCCCCTCAGTTTCCACCCGTGCCGGAGCAGTACACATGAAAGCGTTACTCACATCAGCTGCAGCTGCAGCCATCCTGATGGTCCCAGCGTGCGCTCAGAGCCAGGCAGCAGCGCCCTCCACGAGCGCCGCATTCGCCGGCATGACCGGTGCATGGAGGTCCATGACGTCGTACTTCACCACCGCGGCCGAGGAAGGATCGGACTCGCTGTACGCATTTCGTCCGGTGGAGGGCGTGCGCAGCTTTGGCGAGCTGGTGGGGCACGTGGCGGGGGCGCAGTACATGTTCTGCGCCATGGCCCTGGGCGAGGAAGTTCCTTCGGAAGGCGCGGTTGAAGAGTCCGCAAAGAGCAAGGCCGAGCTGGTGGCTGCGCTGAAAGCATCCACCGAATACTGCAACCGGGCGTACGCCCTGACCGACGGCCAGCTGACGGCCCCGGTGACGATTTTCGGCCAGGAGAGCACCCGGATGGGTGCGCTGGTCATGAACAGCAACCACAACGCCGAGCACTACGGCAACCTGGTGGTATACCTCCGCCTGAACGGGATCGTCCCGCCATCGAGCCGCAGGGGAATGTAGGCTTGGCGCGACTGTCAACCATTGGGGCGCTGCTCGTCTGGGCAGCGCCGCTGGCTGCGCAGGTGCCGTTCGAAGGGTGCGTGGACCGATGGAACAAGCCAGTCCGCGGCGTCGTGCGGGACGACATCGTGTGGGGAGGCACCGCCACCCGCGTCAATGGCGAATCGATCATCTACTGGAATTCCCGCAACGACCAGAGCTCCCGCACGTCCCAGATCTTCCTTTATCTCCATGAATGCGCGCACCACGCCCTCGGCCACCTCAACAAGTCCCGGGCTGCCCGGTGGGAGCTGGAAGCCGATTGCTGGGCGGTACAGCTGATGTGGGAGAGCGGCATGATCCAGGGACGTCATCTCAGGTTGCTGGAGCAGGAGACCAGCCGCTCCTGGGGCGACGACATCCACCTGAGTGGCGCGGAGCGAACCCGCAGTCTCAACAGGTGCCTTGAACATAAGACCGACGGAGAAGCCTGGGCGGCCGCACTCGACACGATGCTCAAGGCGAGCGATGGCGGCTTCATCGCCATCGAGGGACAGTCGGTTCCGGTACCGGACCGCTATACGGGCGTCTTCGAGACCGAAGTGGACCTGCCAGGAACCTACGACTGCGAGATTCGCCAGGAGCGCGAGGTTCGCTGCGTTGTCTTTGCCGCCCGCACCAGCGGCCGGGTCAATGACCGGTTCGCGGAGCTGTCAGACCTGCTGGAAGACTGGCTGCCCGGAGGCTGGCAGCTCGGTGAGGCCTCGCCGCCAGACACGGGAACGGTGCGCTTGCTGGCGGTTGAGGACACAGCTGCCGGGCTTCGCTTTCAGCTCGCGGCAACCAGCAAGAACCGCATCGTGTTCACGATGTATCCATCACGGGCGTTCGCGGCCCGGCAGCTTCCGGCGCTCATCGACGACGCGCCCATGGCCTTTGTGCCAGCATCGTCGCCAAAGACGCCTCCGGAGTCCGCAGGTGCTGCCGACGAGAGTGCAGCATCCGTTGACCTCACTACACCTTTGGTGCTGCACCAGGGAATGTCGGCGCGTGTTCGGGTCCCGCGATTCGGAAGTGGCTGGATCAAGGCGAGGATCGCGCGCACAGCTTCGAACACCCCGTGCATGCTCTTCGAGCTTGACCGGACCGATTCAGCCGGGCGGACCCAGTACGCTTTCCTGCGGGCCGTCAGCGCCATCCAGGTGGACCGGCGGATGTGGAACGGCGTGGTCTACGGCCTTGGTCCCGCGAAAGAGAGTGACTGGCATCCAGTGGAACTCGAAGTGGCACGAAGCCAGGACAAGTCGTGTAAACGATAACCTGCCTGCCCCGCTTATTTTCCGCGCATGACCACCTCATTTGCTGAACGCGCAACCCTGGCCGCCGCAGTACTGGAAGAGATCATTGCCGACCGCGGTCTTCTGGCGGAGCTGGATTCAGCCAGCCGCAAGCGCCTGCTGGACGCCGCGGCGCTGGTGTACCACCCCGACGCCGCCTCGCGCAGGCAGCTGGTGAAGGCTACTGTCCGGCGGCGGAAAGCCGAGCGGGTGGAGCGAGAGGAAAAGGCCCGCTCTGCCACCGGCATTCGCACCCTCCGGCGCCAGGCGGTGTTCACCACACCCAACGTCTTCCCGCCCGAGGACTTTTCCACGCAGGACCTTCCACCTGACGCCGACCAGCCGCAGGATGGGGCCGGGTCGCGGATGAATGAGCGGCAGCACTGCTATGTCTGCAAGCAGGACTTCACCCAGCTGCACCATTTCTACGACCAGATGTGCCCGTCGTGCGCCGACTTCAACTTCGCCAAGCGCACCGAACTCGCCGACCTGAGCGGCCGGGTGGCACTGCTCACCGGTGGCCGGGTCAAGATCGGCTACCAGGCAGGACTCAAGCTGCTGCGCTGCGGGGCCGAGCTCATCGTGACGACCCGGTTCCCGCGGGACTCGGCGGCGCGCTACGCAGCGGAACCGGATTTTGGCGACTGGGGAGACCGGCTCCATATCTACGGACTGGATCTCAGGCACACGCCGAGCGTGGAAGCATTCTGCAAGGTGCTGCTCGACAGCAGGGACCGGCTGGACTTCATCATCAACAACGCCTGCCAGACGGTGCGCCGTCCTCCAGCGTTCTACGAGCACATGATGGAAGAGGAGACAGCTGCCTTCTCGGCAATGCCGTCGGCCCAGCGGAAGCTCCTGGGTGAGTACGAAGGACTGCGCGGATATCACCTGCTGCCAGAGGCGACTGGGGCCGCGGCATCCAGCGTGGCGGAGTCGAAAGCTGCACTCAGCGGCGCCTCGGGGCTCACCCATGCGGCGCAGCTTTCCCAGGTGGCGCTGCTTCCGGAGGAGCGTCAGGCCCAGAGGGACCTGTTCCCCGAGGGAAGGCTGGATCAGGACCTGCAGCAGGTGGACCTCAGGGGCCGTAATTCATGGCGCCTGCTGCTTTCGGAGGTTTCGTCGGTGGAGCTGCTGGAAGTGCAGCTGGTCAACGCGGTGGCGCCGTTCATCATCAACGCGCGGCTCAAGCCGCTGATGACGCGCACGCCCGAGCGTGACAAGCACATTGTCAATGTGTCAGCGATGGAGGGACAGTTCTACCGGAACTTCAAGACCACGCGCCATCCGCACACCAACATGGCCAAGGCGGCGCTGAACATGATGACCCGGACGTCAGCCACCGACTACCATGGTGACGGGATCCACATGAACAGCGTGGATACCGGATGGGTGACCGACGAGGACCCGGCTGCGCTGGCGGAGCGCAAGGTGGTGGAGCACCGCTTCCATCCGCCGCTCGACATCGTGGATGGTGCGGCGCGGATCGTGGATCCCATCATCGCCGGCTTCAACACCGGCGAGCATGTGTGGGGACAGTTCCTGAAGGACTACAAGCCGACGGATTGGTAGGGCGCATGCGATGCGCCCGGTTCAGGCGCATGCAGGACGCCCCTGCCAGCCGGGCTGGTCATTGCCGCACCCAGGTGGGGCGCAGGTCGGAAGTTGCGACATTGACAGCCGAAATCACCGCTTCGTCAAAGACAGCCTCCCGGTCGCGCACGGAAACGCTGGGACCGCTGCCGGTCAGCGTGACGCGGCCGGTAGTCCGATCTGCGGCCGCGCTGGAGCGCCACAAAGTGCCGCCACTCTCGGTGGAAACCAGTTTCATCGACAGCTCGACCGTGACGCCCGTACGGAGGGAGGCACGGCCCGGATGGAGGCTGCCACTTGGCTTCTGCTCCGAGATGGCGAGCGTGCCGAGGAACGCCACCGGCACACCGCGGCGGGCGAGCACATCCAGCGCGGTATCGGCCGGTCCGAGCTCTATTACCTCGACACCCAACTGGTGTGTCAGCACCGTTTCGGTGAACTGGCGAGTTGCCAGCGCTGCCAGCGAGGTGTCTGCATCATGGGCATCAAACGTCACCACCGCGACTCGGCCATAGCGCTGCAGGTCCAGGCGTGCAGGAACTTGCGCGTACTTCGCGGAGCACGCCGAGAGGACAATTGTGCCGCAGATCGCGGCCACCAGATGCGCCGTACGGGCCCGGAGGGTCGATTTGCAGTCCATGTTGACGTCCCTTGAATCGAGGTAGATGCTGCATGCGCAATAGACAGGCCGAAGGTGGGCGAATGATCGATTTTGGCGGGGGCAGGGAGGTGGAGGGTTGAGGCCGGGGCGCGCGATCGCGCTGGGCGGGCTCGCAGTCGGGGCGCTGGATGCGCTGGACGCAATAGTCTTCTTCGGATTACGCGGCGTCTCGCCGGCCCGAATATTCCAGGGGATCGCCACCGGGCTGCTGGGTCCGTCGGCGAGGCAGGGAGGTGTCGCCACGATCCTGATCGGAATCGCACTCCATTTCCTCATCGCCACCACCATCGTCGCGGTGTACTGCCTGGCGAGTCGAGCGTGGCCCACGCTCCGCAGGTGGCCGCTGCTGCTGGGCCCGCTCTACGGCATCCTGGCGTACATTGTGATGAACGAAGTGGTAATCACCCTCGCGTTCGGCCAGCAGCCACTGCCGGCGCTGCCGGTGCTGCTCAATGGGGTGCTGATTCACATGTTCGGGGTGGGGCTGCCGGCGGCGCTGTTTGCCGGGAAAATCGACTGGGCTTAGGGCTTAGGGCTTAGGGCTTAGGGCTTAGGGC
>CAMLHP010000011.1 GCA_946479805.1 uncultured Gemmatimonadota bacterium
TCAGCATCGACAACGACAACGCGTCGGGACGGCTCACCGAGCTGCCCACCCGCGATGCCATCCCCGTGAACGCGCAGGAGCAGCTCATTGTCGAGCTGTATTCGAAGTGATCATGAGCATTGACCTGACTGGACTGGTCCGGCCGCACACGGTCGAGATGACCAAGCGCGAGGACAACCCCAACGTGGCGGAGTTCCGCCTGCAGCCCCTCGAGCGCGGCTTCGGCCATACGCTCGGCAACGCGCTGCGCCGGATGCTCCTCTCCTCGCTCCGCGGCACCGCGGTGTGGGGCTTCCGCATGGACGGCGTGGTGCACGAGCACTCCACCGTCCAGGGAGTCCTCGAGGACGTCCACCAGATCGTCCAGCGGCTCAAGGCGCTGACGCTGGTCCTGGCCGAGGAAGTGGACGAGGTAGTCCTCCACATCAAGCGCGAGGGCGCCGGCCCGGTGTACGCCCGGGACATCCAGGAGCACGGCTCGGTCCGGGTGGTGAATCCGGATCACCTGCTGTTCACGCTCCAGGACGACCGCGACGTCAACATGGAGCTCCACGTCAACAAGGGCAGGGGTTACGTCGAGTCGCAGTTCCACCCGACTGACCGTTCGCTGCCGGTGGACCTGATCCGCATCGACGCCATCTACAATCCGGTTCGGCGGGCCAACTTCGCCGTGGCCGAGACCCGCGTGGGCCAGCGCACCGACTACGACCGGCTTACCGTGTCGGTCGAAACCAACGGGACTATTTCGCCCGAGGACGCCGTGGCATACGCCGCCGCCCTCGCTCAGGAGCACTTCCGGCACTTCGTCGAGTTCGGCAAGGTGCCCGAGGGCCGCGAGGAGCCCGTCGTGGTGGCTGGCGCACCCACCGAGGGGAGCCTCTCGTCGCGACTGGCCACGCCCATCGACGACCTGGGCCTTTCGGTCCGCTCGCTCAATTCGCTCAAGAACTCGGGCGTGCGCACCCTGCGCGACCTGGTCGAGTACTCCGTGGATGACCTGCTCAAGGTCAAGAACGTGGGCGACAAGGCGGTGGACGAGATCGCCACCCTGCTGCGCCGCGAGCAGCTCAACTTCGGCATGGGCTTCGAAGAGTCCGACAGCGGGGACCTGCGCGTCACCAATGAAGGCCGCTCGCCCGATGACGTGATGAATGCCAGTGCGGGGGAGGCGTCGTAAATGCGGCACCGTTCCAAGGGACGCCAGCTGTCGCGCACCTCGACTCACCGGCGCGCGCTGCTCAACAACATGGCCACCAGCCTGTTCGCCCATGGGCGCGTGGTGACCACCGAGGCCAAGGCCAAGGAGCTCCGGCCCTTCGCCGAGAAGCTGATCACCCTGGCCCGCCGGGGTGACCTCCACGCCATGCGGCTGGTCGAGCGCAACATCAAGGATCGCGCTGTGCGGGAGCGGCTGTTCAAGGACATCGGGCCCCGCTTCG
Organism: uncultured Gemmatimonadota bacterium; assembly: GCA_946479805.1. Next base: position 1,440 of record CAMLHP010000011.1, read on the forward strand.
CCTCGCGTCCCGGCGGCTACACCCGCATCCTCAAGTTGGGTCACCGCCCTGGCGATGGCGCAGATGTGGCTCGGATCGAGCTGCTTGATGCCTGAGCCGGCCGCGTCGGCCGGCGCGAGGCCGTGGCTGGATGTGCGAAAGGGGACCCGGCTGGGTCCCCTTTTTTGTGGCCGCCTGGATTCAGGGCGCGGTGCTACGTCGCCATGGTCAGCCGGCCTTGACCACCTTGCCGCTCTTGATGCAGCGAGTGCACACGCGAATGCGCCTGGGCGCGCCCTCGACCATCACCCGGACCGTCTGGAGATTGGGATACCAGCGGCGGTTGGTGCGGTTGTTGGCGTGGCTCACGTTGTGACCGGTGGCCGGCCCCTTGGCGCACACGGAACAGACCCGTGCCATAGATTCCACCCGAATGTAGCGGTTTTTCGTTGCCGGCCGTCATTGGGATGACGTTGCCGCGAAGCCATCAAGTGTAATCAACTCGATACCCTGACGCAACTTCTGACCGGACGCGCGCGTGCCCAAGGCCCTCATAACCGGTGTCACTGGCCAGGACGGATCCTACCTCGCCGAATTGCTGCTGGCGAAGGGATATGAGGTCGTCGGCATGGTCCGCCGCACCAGCCACCACAGCTACGAGCGGATCGAGCACCTGCTGGACCAGGTCGAGATCGTGGCCGCGGACCTGCTGGACCAGCACTCGCTGACCCAGGTGCTGCAGGAGACCCGGCCGGATGAGGTCTATAACCTCGCCGCCCAGAGTTACGTCCCCACCTCCTGGACCCAGCCGGTGCTCACCGGCGAGTTCACCGCGCTCGGCGTCACCCGGATCCTCGAGGCCATCAGGCTGGTGCACCCCGCAGCGCGATTCTACCAGGCCAGCTCGTCGGAGATGTTCGGGCGGGTGCAGGAGACCCCCCAGCGGGAGGAGACTCCGTTCTATCCCCGCTCTCCCTACGGCGTGGCCAAGGTCTACGGCCACTGGATCACGGTCAACTACCGCGAGAGCTACGGCATCTACGCCGTCAGCGGGATCCTGTTCAATCACGAGAGTCCCCGCCGCGGCATCGAGTTCGTCACTCGCAAGGTCACCGACGGCGTGGCGCGCATCAAGCTCGGCCTCGCGCAGGAACTCCGGCTCGGCAACCTCGACGCGCGCCGGGACTGGGGCTTCGCCGGAGACTACGTGGATGCCATGTGGCGGATGCTGCAGCAGCCGGAGGCGGAAGACTACGTGATCGGCACCGGCACAGCCCACAGCGTGCGCGACCTGGTGCGGGCAGCTTTCACCCATGTGGGGCTCGACTGGGAGAAGCACGTGGTCCAGGACCCGCGCTACATGCGCCCCGCCGAGGTCGATGTGCTGCTGGCCGACCCGAGCAAGGCCGAATCCCGCCTGGGATGGAAGCCGACCGTGGGCTTCGAGGAGCTGGTGGCCATGATGGTTGACGCCGACATCGCCCGCATGTCGCGCAGGCGCTGAGCCATGCGAATCCTCGTGACCGGTGCGGACGGTTTTGTGGGGGGCTACTTGCTCCCCCGGCTCGCCGCCGCTGGCCACGAAGTGATCGCCGCCGCGCGTCCCCGCTCTGAAGGGCACCGCGCCGAGGCCGCCGCATGGGTCGCGCTCGAGCTGGACGATCCCGGCTCGGCCGCATCCGCCCTGGCCAGCCCGGTTGATGCAATCGTCCACCTGGCCGCGGTGGCGTCGAACTCCGAGGCCCGACGGGACCCGGGACTGGCATGGAACATCAACGCAGCCGGCACCGCACGGCTCGCCGCGGCCGCCGCTGACCTCAGGAGCCAGGGCAATTCGGATCCTCTCTTTCTGCTGGTGTCCACGGGCGAGGTGTACGGAGCCGGTCCGCCGATACCGCGAAGCGAGGACGACCAGCCACGCCCCCGGTCGCCCTACGCGGCGAGCAAGCTGGGGGCGGAGTTCGCGGTCCGCGAGACCGCGTGCCGCACTGGCCTCAGGGTCATCATTGCCCGGCCATTCACCCACACCGGCCCGGCCCAGTCGGCCACCTATGTTGTGCCGGCGCTTGCCCGACGGTTGCTGGAAGCCAGGGCTCGGGGCGAGAGCGCCGTGCGAACCGGCAACCTCGAGCCAGTGCGCGACATACTGGATGTGCGCGACGTGGTTGACGCCTATCTTCTGCTGCTGGAACGGGGACAACCGGGCAATACCTACAACATCGCCCGGGGTGAAGGGGTAGCGCTCAGTGACCTGTTCCAGAGACTGGCCAAATTGGTGGGGATCGATGCCCGGCCCGATCCTGATCCGGCCCTGAAAAGGGCCGCTGACCTGCCCTGGCTGGTGGGCGACCCGGGCCGGCTGCTGGATGCCACCGGGTGGCGTCCGGCCTTCACCCTCGACCAGACCCTCAAAGACGTGGTTGATGCCCAAGCGCACTGACATCAAGTCCATCCTGCTGATCGGTTCCGGCCCCATCGTCATCGGGCAGGGCGCCGAGTTCGACTACTCCGGCACCCAGGCGGTGCGTGCCCTCCGTGAGGAGGGCTATCGCGTGGTGCTGGTCAACTCGAACCCGGCCACCATCATGACCGACCCCGAGCTGGCCGACCGGACCTACATCGAACCGGTGACGCCGGAATGGGTGGCCAAGGTCATCGAGCGTGAGCGGCCAGACGCGCTGCTTCCCACCATGGGTGGGCAGACAGCGCTCAACTGCGCAATGGAGCTTCACCGCAATGGTACGCTGGAGAAGTACGGGGTCGAGCTGATCGGTGCCAATGAGCGCGCCATCCGGATCGGCGAGGATCGCGAGGAGTTTGCCGCCGCCATGCGGCGGATAGGTCTCGCCACTCCCGAAGGGCGCACCGTGTCCACCCTCGAGCACGCGATGGAGGCTGTGGCCCAGACCGGTTACCCCGCGATCATCCGGCCCTCCTTCACGCTGGGTGGCACCGGCGGCGGCATTGCATGGAACCGCGACGAGTTCGAGGCCATGGTGCGCCGGGGACTCGACCTTTCGCCGGTGGGCTCGGTTCTGGTGGAGCGGAGCATCATCGGATGGAAGGAGTACGAGCTCGAGGTGATGCGGGACGGCCGGGACAACGTCGTAATCGTCTGCTCCATCGAGAACTTCGACCCGATGGGCGTCCACACCGGAGACTCGATAACCGTGGCGCCGGCCATGACGCTGTCGGACCGGGAATACCAGCAGATGCGTGACTCTGCCATCGCCATCATCCGCGAGGTGGGCGTGGCCGCAGGAGGCTGCAACATCCAGTTCGCGGTCAATCCTGCCAACGGCGAGCAGCTGGTCATCGAGATGAACCCGAGGGTGTCGCGCAGCAGCGCGCTCGCTTCCAAGGCCACCGGATTCCCCATAGCCCGGATCGGCGCAAAGGTCGCGGTGGGCTACACCCTCGACGAACTCCCCAATGATATCACCCGCACCACGCCGGCCTCGTTCGAGCCGGTGCTGGACTACGTAGTCGTCAAGGTGCCGCGCTTCAACTTCGAGAAGTTCCCCAAGGCCGAGCCTACCCTCACCACCCAGATGAAAGCGGTGGGCGAGGTGATGGCCATTGGCCGCACCTTCAAGGAAGCCTTCCAGAAGGCGCTTCGCGGACTGGAGATCGACCGGCCGGGCTGGAGTTCCGCCCAGTCGCTGCAGGATGACCGGCTGGAGGATGATTCGCGCGAGGCGGTGCTCGCCGCCATCCGCACCCCCACACCGGAACGTGTGTTCCAGCTGAAGCGCGCCATGGACCTAGATGTGCCGTTGGCGGAACTGGCCGAGCGAACCGGGATCGACCCCTGGTTCCTGGCCCAGCTTCGGGAACTGGTGGAGGCGGAGCGTGCCTGGGTGGCATGGGGACGTGAGACCTCCATGGGGGAAGGCAGGGAGGCGGCCGCAATAGTACGCCGGATGAAGCGGCTGGGCTTCTCCGACCGGCAGCTGGCCCAGCTCGGCGGCGAGAGCGAGACGGCCATCCGGCTCCGGCGCCAGGCCCTGGGAGTCCGCCCCGCCTACAAGACGGTGGATACCTGCGCCGGCGAGTTTCCCTCCGCCACACCATACCTCTACTCCTCCTACGACGAGGAGAATGAGGCGGCACCTGGCGGCGACAGGACCGTGATCATCCTCGGGTCGGGGCCCAACCGCATCGGCCAGGGCGTCGAGTTCGACTACTGCTGCGTGCGAGCGGCGCTGGCACTTCGCGACCTGGGCTACCGCACGGTGATGGTGAACTCCAATCCGGAGACCGTCTCCACCGACTTCGACATCTCCGACGTGCTCTACTTCGAGCCGCTGACCCTCGAGGACGTCCTGGAGATAGTCGAGCTGGAGCAGCCACTCGGCGTCATCGTCCAGCTGGGCGGTCAGACTCCACTGCGGCTGGCCAAGGGGCTGGAGCAGGCAGGAGTGCGGATCCTCGGCACCTCGCCCGAGGCCATCGACGTGGCCGAGGACCGGGGCCGCTTCGAGCGGGTGGCCAACGAGCTGGGGGTCAGGCAGCCGCCCGCCGGTGTGGCGTTCTCGGTGGGCGAGGCTGTGGACGTCGCCAGTCGCGTGGGCTATCCGGTGCTGGTGCGCCCGTCGTACGTGCTGGGCGGCCGCGCGATGGAGATAGTGTACGACGAAGCCTCGCTCACGTCCTACTTTGCCCGGGCGGTGCGGGTGGCGCCCGAGCACCCCGTGCTCATCGATAGATTCCTCGAGGATGCGTTCGAGGCCGACGTGGATGCCATCTCCGACGGCACCCGCTGTGTCATCGGCGGGGTGATGCAGCACATCGAGGACGCGGGCGTGCACTCGGGCGACTCGGCCTGCGTGCTGCCGCCCTACCTCCTGTCCGAGGCGCAAGTGGCGACAATGCGCGAGCACACCCGCGCCTTCGCGCTCAAGCTGGGAGTGGTGGGCCTGCTGAATGTCCAGTACGCCATCAAGGGCGGCGTGGTCCATGTGCTCGAGGTCAACCCGCGCGCCTCGCGCACGGTGCCATTCGTCTCCAAGACCACCGGAGTGTCGCTCGCCAGCCTCGCGGCCGCAGTGGCCGTGGGCAAGACGCTCGACGAGCTGGGTCTCTCGGACGACGTGGTCCAGCCCTACGTGGCGGTGAAGGAGGCCGTGTTCCCCTTCAGCAAGTTCCCCGGGGTGGACCTGGTGCTGGGACCGGAGATGCGCTCCACCGGAGAGGTCATGGGCATCGCCGACTCGTTCGGGATGGCATTCGCCAAGGCCCAGGCCAGTGCCGACGGCGCACTGCCGCTTGAAGGCGCGGTGTTCATCACCGTCAATGACCACGACAAGGACAGCGTCATCCCCATCGCGCGGCGGTTCCACGGACTCGGCTTCAAGGTGTACGCCACCGAGGGGACGGCGCGGCACCTCCGGGTGCGGGGCGTGCCGGCCGAGCGGGTGCTCAAGGTCCACGAGGGCCGCCCCAACGCCATAGACCTGCTGCTCTCAGGCAAGATTCACCTGCTGGTAAATACCCCGCTGGGCAAACTCACCCAGCAGGATGACTACGCCATCCGCCGCGCCGCGCTGCAGCAGCGGGTGCCCTACACGACGACGCTCTCGGCGGCGTCGGCAGCGTGCGACGCGATCATAGCGCTCAAGAGTCGCGCCGGCGAGGTGCGCTCGCTGCAGGAGTGGCACGAGATGGCCCGCGAGATGAGCGAGGAGTGGGCGGGATGAGCGCGACGAACTACTTCGCCCACGAGTCGAGCTATATCGACGACGGCGCAGAGGTCGGCGAGGGCACGAAGATTTGGCATTTCTGCCATGTGATGCCCGGCGCAAGGATCGGCACAGGCTGCTCGATAGGGCAGAACGTGGTGGTGATGGGAGGCACCCGGATCGGGAACAACGTCCGGATCCAGAACAACGTGTCGATCTACGAAGGGGTTGAGCTGGAGGACGACGTCTTCTGCGGACCGAGCTGCGTCTTCACCAACGTGATCAATCCCCGCAGCCATGTGTCGCGGAAGCACGAATACCGGCGTACCCTGGTGCGCCGCGGTGCAACCATCGGCGCCAACGCCACCGTGGTCTGCGGCGTCACGCTGGATGAGTATGCCTTCATCGGGGCGGGGGCGGTGGTCACCAGCGACGTGCCGGCCTACGCCCTGATGGTGGGAGTGCCGGCCAGGCGCGTGGGCTGGATGTGCCAGTGCGGCGAGAGGCTGCAGCTGGCCGGCGGCGAAGTGATCTGCGGGGCGTGCGGCACAAGCTATCGTGAGCGGGAGGGAAGGCTGGAGCGGGCATGAGTTTCGGCGCGAAAGGCTCATCGGCTGAAGCCGCTGCTCGGCTCTGTCGCTGAAGCGACTGGTAGACGTCGTTCTTCTTGCCGCGTCGCACCAGGCGGCGTTGGCCGCAGAGCCGAGCAGCGGCTTCAGCCGATGAAAGCGGCTATGAAAGCGCTGATCAAAGCAAAGCGACGCGGGCACTCCCGAACCACATCTTACACCCTTATCTTGCAAGGCTTTACCCACCCTTGACCGATCGACTTTGAACGTACCGCTGCTGGATCTCGTGGCGCAGCACCGGAGCATTGCGGATGACGTGATGCCGGCGGTCCAGGCGGTCCTGGACCGGCAGGCATTCATCATGGGTGCCGAGGTGTTCCAGCTGGAGGAGCGCATCGCCGAGCTGTCGCGCGCGGCGCATGGGGTGGCGTGCGCCAGTGGCACCGACGCGCTGCTCCTGCCGCTGAAGGCGCTGGAACTCGCTCCCGGCGACGAGGTCATCTGTCCCTCGTTCACGTTCTTCGCGACGGCCGGGGCAGTGCACAACGCCGGGGGAACTCCGGTGTTCGTGGATATCGACCCGGCTACGTACAATCTCGATCCCCAGCTGGTCGAGGCCGCCATCACGCCCCGCACCCGTGCCATCATCGCGGTGCACCTCTTTGGCCAGATGGCGCCGGTCGAGCGGCTCACCGGCCTGGCCGAGCGGCACGGCCTGGCGCTCATCGAGGATGCGGCGCAGGCCATCGGGGCCCGGCGCAAGGTAGGCGACGGCTGGATGGTGGCGGGCTCGGTGGGCTGGGCCGGGACGCTGTCGTTCTTCCCCAGCAAGAACCTGGGTGCGTGGGGGGATGGCGGCATGATCCTCACCAGCGACGATGCCCTGGCCGAGCGGCTTCGGCGCCTCAGGCTCCATGGCGGGGCCAAGCAGTACCACCACGAGGAAGTGGGCTTCAACAGCCGGCTGGACACCCTGCAGGCGGCAGTGCTGCTTGCCAAGCTGCCTTATCTGGCGGACTGGAGCGAGGGGCGAAGGCGGGTGGCGGCTCGCTACGATGCACTGCTGGCAGGCCTGCCCCAGGTGCGGACGCCGAAGGTGGACCCGGCCAACGAGCCGATCTTTCACCAGTACACCATACGGGCAGAGCGAAGGGACGACCTCCGCGAGCACCTGCGGCAGCGCGAGATCGGCTGCGCGGTTTATTACCCGGTGGGCCTCCACCTCCAGCCCTGCTTCGCGCAGCTCGGCATGGGCCGCGGCAGCCTGCCCGAGACAGAGCGCGCCATGGGCGAGGTTCTCGCGCTGCCCGTGTTTCCCGAACTTTCCGCGGCCCAGCAGGATGCCGTGGTGGACGCGGTCCGCGCGTTCTACAGCCAGCCATGACTTCAGGAGAGGCCTCGGGAATGTTCGTCACCAAGCCGCAGATTCGCGATCGCAAGGTGAGGTTTGCCCTGGTTGGGTGCGGGCGGATCTCGGCCAATCACATTGACGCGCTCCAGAAGCACACCGACTGGGCCGAACTTGTGGCGGTATGCGACATCGATCCTGCTGCGCTGGACCGGGCTCGTGAGAAGACCGGCGCCCCCGGCTTCGGCTCGCTCGACAAGCTCCTCGCCGGATGTGATGCCGACGCCATCATCCTGGCCACCCCCAGCGGGATCCACTCCGAGCAGGCGATCATCGCGGCCGCAGCCGGACGCCACGTGGTGACCGAGAAGCCGATGGCCACCCGCTGGGAGGACGGCAAGGCGATGGTCGCCGCCTGCGATCATGCCGGAGTCCAGTTGTTCGTGGTCAAGCAGAACCGGCGCAACGCGACCCTGCAACTGCTGAAGCGTGCCGTGAAGGAGCATCGCTTCGGCAGGATCTTCATGGTCAACGTGAACGTGTTCTGGAGTCGGCCCCAGTCCTACTACGAGAGCGCGCCGTGGCGGGGTACCTGGGAATTCGACGGCGGTGCCTTCATGAACCAGGCGAGCCACTACGTGGACCTTCTCGACTGGCTCATCGGACCGGTCGAAAGCGTCCAGGCTTACACCGCGACCCTCGCCCGCAACATCCAGGTGGAGGACACCGGGGTGCTGAGCGTGCGGTGGCGCACTGGTGCCCTCGGCTCCATGAACGTCACGATGCTCACCTACCCGAAGAACTTCGAGGGCTCGCTCACCATCATTGGGGAGACCGGCACCGTGCGGGTTGGTGGGGTTGCCGTGAACCGGATCGATCACTGGGAATTTGCCGACAGGAAGCCGTGGGACGCCGAGGTCGAGTCGGCCAGTTACGAGACGACGTCGGTATATGGCTTCGGCCACGCGGCCTATTACGAGAACGTCATCCAGTCGCTCCGGGGCGAGGCGCTGCCCGAGACTGATGGGCGCGAGGGGCTGCACTCGCTCGAGATACTCATTGCCACGTACCTGTCGGCGCGCGATGGCCGACGTGTGGCCCTTCCCCTGGAATACTGACCCATGACCGTTGCGGCAGACCTGATAGAGCGCGCCGGCACCCGTGAGGCGCGTTTCGGGATCATCGGCCTTGGCTATGTGGGACTTCCGCTGGCGGTGGAGCTCTCGCGCGCGGGTTTCCATGTTCTCGGCTACGACATCAGCCAGCGGGTGGTGGATGGGCTCAATGCCGGCAAGTCGCACATCAAGGACGTCTCCGATGCGGACCTCGCCGGAATCAAGGACAAGTTCGAGGCCACCACCGATCCGTCACGGCTGTCCGAACCTGACGCGATCTCCATCTGCGTTCCTACTCCGCTGTCGAAGTACAAGGACCCCGACGTGTCCTTCATCGTGGCGGCCACGAAGGCGGTAACGAGCACGCTTCGTCCGGGGCAGGCGATCATCCTGGAAAGCACCACCTATCCGGGAACCACCCGCGAGATCATGCTCCCGGCGCTGGAGGCCACCGGCCTCAAGGTGGGCGAGGACTTCTTCCTTGCCTTCAGCCCCGAGCGGGTAGATCCCGGCAATGTGAAGTACCACACCCGCAACACCCCCAAGGTGGTGGGCGGGATCACCGAGGCCTGCCGCGACGTGTGCTGCGCGCTCTATGCGCCGGCGATCGACACGCTGGTGCCGGTCTCGTCCACCGAGGCGGCCGAACTGGTGAAGCTGCTGGAGAACACCTTTCGCAGCGTGAACATCGGCCTGGTCAACGAGATGGCCATCGTGTGCGACAAGCTTGGCGTCAACGTGTGGGAAGTAATCGACGCAGCCGCCACCAAGCCGTTCGGATTCATGAAGTTCACGCCGGGTCCCGGCCTGGGCGGCCACTGCATCCCCATCGACCCGCACTATCTCGCCTGGAAGATGCGCGGCCTCAACTACAAGACCCGCTTCATAGACATCGCCGGCGAGGTCAACAGCGAGATGCCGCTCTTCTGGGTGCGAAAGGCAGTCGACACCCTGAACAGCCGCGGCATCGCCATGCGGGGCGCAAAAGTGCTGGTGCTCGGTGTGGCCTACAAGAAGGACATCGACGACCTGCGCGAGAGCCCCGCGCTCGACATCATTCGCCTGCTGGAGCAATTCGGGGCAGAGGTCAGCTACCACGATCCGTGGGTGAAGGCGTTCAGCGAGGACGGCCATTCGTACAAATCGGTGCCGATGACGCCGGAGTCGCTGGCGGCCGCCGACTGCGTGCTTGTCGTCACCGACCATTCGAACATCGATTACGCGATGGTCCGGGAACACGCTTCGCTGGTTGTGGACACCCGCAACGCCCTGGCCCGGAGCGGCTGAGCGCATGCGGCTGGCGGTGATCGGCAGTGGATACGTTGGGCTCGTGGCAGGGGCCTGTTTCGCCGAGACCGGCAATGACGTGCTCTGCGTGGATGCCGACAGCGAGAAGGTGGCCCGCTTGCGCCGCAACCAGATCCCCATCCACGAACCGGGGCTCGAGCCGATGGTGCGGCGCAACCAGGACGCCGGCCGCCTCCGCTTCACCGACAGGCTCGAGGAAGCGGTGGAGCACGCCCGGGTCATCTTCATCGCCGTGGGCACCCCGCCCATGGAGGACGGGTCCGCCGACCTCTCGCACGTGCTGGAAGTCGCCCGCAACCTGGCGAGGCTCATCAGGGAACCCACCATCGTGGCCACCAAGTCCACGGTGCCGGTGGGCACCGCCGCCAGGGTCGACGCCGTGCTGCGCGAGCATGGGGCCGTGGCTGTCGAGGTCTGCGCCAATCCCGAGTTCCTGAAGGAAGGCGCGGCCATAGAGGATTTCATGCGGCCCGATCGCGTGATCGTGGGCACCGAGCATGAACCCACCCGCGAGGTGATGCGCGAGCTGTACGCGCCGTTCACCCGGCAGGGCGGTGAGCGTCTGATATTCATGGACCCCGCCTCTGCCGAAGTCACCAAGTACGCCGCCAATGCGATGCTGGCCACCCGCATTTCCTTCATGAACCAGGTTGCGGGTTATTGCGAGGCGGTCGGCGCCGACGTCCACCGGGTGCGGCAGGGCATCGGTGCCGACCACCGGATCGGCCGCGCGTTTCTCTATCCCGGGCCGGGTTACGGTGGCTCGTGTTTCCCGAAGGACATACGGGCACTGCTGCACTCCAGTGACGAGCACGGCGTGCCCATGGAGCTCCTCGCCGCGGTCGAGACCGTGAACGAGAGGCAGAAGCGGGTGCTGCTGGAGAAGGTGCGGCGGTTTGCCGGCCCCGGCCTGTCTGAAAAGGTCGTCGCGGTCTGGGGCCTGGCCTTCAAGGCTGAAACCGACGACGTGCGCGAGAGCCCCGCTCTCGCAGTTATCCAGGGACTGCTCGAGGACGGCGCATCAGTGCGCGCCCATGATCCGCACGCCATGGAATCGGCCCGCCGAGTGTTCGGCGACCGGATTGCGTACGCCGATAATCCTTACGAGGCAGCAAGCGGCGCCGACGTGCTGGTGGTGGTGACGGAATGGCTGCTCTTCCGCACCCCGGATTTCGACCGGCTGGGCCGGATCATGCGACACCGGCTGATCATTGACGGTCGCAACCTTTACGAGCCGGACCGGTTGCAGGCGCTCGGCTTCGAGTACCACGGGATCGGCAGGCGCCACCCATGACCCGGTTGCTGGTGACCGGGGCGGCGGGTTTCATCGGCTCGCACCTGGTTGAAGCCGCCATCGCGCGCGGCCACCAGGTGGTGGGCGTGGACAACTTTGATCCGGTCTACGAGCGCTCCATCAAGGAACGGAACCTCGCCGGCGCCTTGAAGAGCGACTTGTTCCAGTTCCATGAGGCAGATGTCCGCGACCGCGACGCCATGGCTGCGCTGCTCGACCAGCGGACTGTCGTGGTGCACCTGGCTGCCCGGGCCGGTGTCCGGCCGTCCTTCGAGCAGGTTGTGGATTATGCCGACGTCAACCTGACCGGAACCGCGACCGTGGCGCGGGCGGCGCTGGACGCAGGCGTTTCCCGGATGGTGTTCGCCTCGTCGTCGTCGGTCTACGGCGATCATACCCCGATGCCGTTCCAGGAGACTGCACCCGCGGTCGAGCCGGTCTCCCCCTACGCCGCCACCAAGCGAGCCGGGGAACTCCTGCTCGGTGCGCTGGGCATGAGCACGGGACTCAGGGTGGCGGCGCTGCGGTTCTTCAGCGTCTTCGGGCCCCGCCAGCGGCCCGACCTCGCCTTGCACGCGTTCTCGGGGCGGATGGTCCGGGGCGAGGCGGTGACCCTGTATGGCGATGGCACCGCCGTGCGCGATTACACGTACGTGGCAGATGTCGTTCGGGCGATTCTCGCCGCCGCTGACTGGACCGCTTCGGCCCGTCCTGGGGTCACCCCGTTCAACATCTGCGGCGCTGCACCGGTGTCACTGAGCACACTGGTGACGACGCTGGCCGATGCGCTGGGGGTCACCCCCGAGATCGAGTTTGCCCCCCCGCCGGCCGGGGATGTGCTGTCCACCGCCGGGGACCCGGCCCGGGCGCGCACGGTGCTTGGCCACGAGCCGCAAACCACCTTTGCCGAGGGCGTCGCCCAGTTCGTCGCCTGGTTCAGGGAGGCCCATGCAGAACAGCGCTGACCAGCTGCTGCTTCGCGCCCGCGAGCGCTTCGTGCTGCAGGACTACTACGGTGCGGTGCACCTGCTGGAGGAACTGACATCGAAGGGACACGCGTTCGCGGACGCGCACCAGCTGCTCGGAGTCTCGCTCTCGCTGCTGGGTCATACCCAGCGGGCACTGGTCGAGTTCGACCGTGCACTGGAGCTGAATCCCCGCTACCTCGAAGCCCTGATCCACCGGGGCCTGATCCTGAACCAGGTGGGGCGCACCGCCGAGGCGGAGGAGTGCTTCCGCCGTGCGGCCCTGGCGGACACCGGCAGCATCCGGGGCTTCCCCGCGCCTGTGGCCGCCCGTCTCGCCAACCGTCATGCCGAGTTGGCCCAGGACTACGCCGACGTCGGGGCGCTGGAACAGGCTATAGAGCAATACCGCCGCGCCCTCGAACTGGGCCCCACGTTCCATGACCTTCGGTACCGGCTTGCGCGGGTGCTGCTGGAAGCGGGTCAGGTGCTCGATGCGCGTGACGAGCTGGAGCAGGTGGTCGCGGCGCGGCCCACTTTCATCGACGCGGGCGCGGCGCTGGGACTCGCCCGCTACCTTTCAGGCGACGCGGACGGGGCCCGCGAGGTCTGGGAGCACATGCTCACCCAGCGTCCCGGCCATCAGCGGGTGGAGGCCTACCTCAACATGGTCGACAGGCCCGCGTGACCCAGAAGCGGGTGAAGAGGAAAGCTGTCGCCCTGCTGCTCCTGCTGTTTTTCGCAGGGTGTGGCCCGGGAGCTGATGCCGAGCGCAGGGCCGACGAGCATTATCTGGCGGGTCGCTTTCAGGCCGCCTTTGCCGGCTACAGTGAAGCGGCCGGCGGGTTGGGCGATGCCCGGCTCTGGTCCAAGGCCGGCGCTGCAGCGGCACGCGACGGTCAGTTCGGGGCAGCCATCGAAGCCTATCAGAGGCTGGCTGCGGACCCGTCCCGCCGGGCTGAGGCGGCTGACGGAGTGGCAGACGTGGCCAGCCGGGCGCGCAGCGCGGGCGACGGTCGGGCCCTGGCCGCTGCCGTGTCAGCGTTGTCCCAGCTTGCCCCCGGCCGTCCACTTGGAGGGTTTGCCCTGGCGCTGGCGACGCAGGGAGCGATGGACAACGCGGCTGCGATCCGGTTTCTCCCGTCTGCGCTGGCCGTTGCACCCGATGGCGAAGTCTTCGATTCGCTGCTGCTGGCGTACGCCGGGATCATGGCGGAACAGGGCGCTTGCGACGAAGGCGCGTGGGCGTTTGGAGGGGTGGCGCGGCGGAGCAGGGAAGTCGCGATTGTGGACAGCGCACGCTCCGGACTGGCCCGCTGTGCCCTGTCCGAGGGCCGGGACGCGACAGATCCGATCCAGGCCGACCGCTGGCTGGCCCGGGCTGCGGCAGCAGGAGGAGATTCGGACGTCGCGCGGCGGGCCCTGCTGTTGCTGGGCGAGGCACGAATGCAGCAGGGCGATCCGATAGGTGCGGCCATCGCATGGCAGCGCACCATCGACATTGGCCCTGCGAGCGACTCCATGGGCTCGGCGGCAGCGGCGCATCTCGCGACGCTGGCCGCGCTTGATACAGTGCCGGCGGCCCCGGGCGACACCGTGGCCGACAGCACCCGCTAAACAAGGGAATGACGTTGCGCCGATTTCTTCCGATGCTGCTGTTTGCCAGCGCCTGCGGTGGTGCCGCGGCCGGTGGTACTCCTGCCGTGGCCCCAGTCCCGGGTGCAGAGTCGCTGTCCGCCATGCAGCTCGATTCTCTCTGGGCCGATGTCCAGTCGGCATTCCGGCAGGGCAAGTGGGCCGAGACCCAGCTGCTGGCCGCCCGCTTCCGGCTCGAGGCGCCGGCCGCAGACTCGCGCCTGGTCGAGAGCCAGATGCTGGAGGCCGAGGCCCGGTTCGGCATGGGTGACCGTCTGGAAGCGGCGCGCCAGTTCAGGCGGGTGGCGGACGAGCACCCCACCCATCCACTGGCGCCCAATGCACTCCTCAGGGTGGCCGACGCATACGCAGAACTCTGGCGCCGGCCTGAACTCGACCCGACGTATGGCGAGTCGGCGCTGGTGACCTATCGCGAAGTGCAGAGCCGCTTCCCGGGAACCGACGCAGCCCGCCGGGCGGGGCTTCGCATCACCGACTTGCAGGACAAGTTCGCGGCCAAGGCGTACAAGAACGCGAAGTACTACCTGCGCTTCAAGGCGTGGGACTCCGCAATCATCTACCTGCGGGACCTGCTGGCAAACTATCCGACCTCGGAGAGCGCACCGCCTGCTGTCGTCGACCTGATCCAGGTGTACAACACCCTGGGATACGTTGAGGACGCGCGCGAGACCTGCGGCTACCTCCGCCGTTTTCACCCCGGCGCGCCCGGCACGGACGACGTCTGCCCGCCGGAGGCGGCGCAGGGTCCCTGACATGGTCGGGCTTTTCGGGGGATCTTTCGACCCCGTTCATCACGGACACCTGATCCTCGCGCGGATCGCAATGGAGTCGCTGGAACTGGACGAGGTCCGGTTCCTGCCGGCGCGGGAGCAGCCGTTCAAGGCAGGCCAGCACGGCGCCGCCGCCGAAGATCGCGCGCGGATGCTCGAGCTCGCCACCATCGGCGCGGACGGTTTCGTGGTGGACCGGATGGAACTTTCCCGCGAGGGTCCGTCGTTTACGATAGATACCCTGCGAACGCTCGTCCGCGAGTCGCGGGGCATCGAGCCGGTGCTGCTGCTGGGCTCCGACGCGGTGCTCGACTTCCCCAAGTGGCGGGAAGTGGACGAAGTTCGGCGGCTGGCGCGGGTGGCGGTGTTCGACCGCCCCGGTGCGCCGCCGGTGACCGAGCCAGTATGGCGCAGGGTAAAGGCGCCGCTCATCGACATTTCCTCGACCACCATCCGCCAGAGAGTGCGGGATGGACAGTCGATACGCTATTGGGTGCCGGATGCGGTCGCGGAACACATCGCGGCCCACGGCCTCTACCAGGACGGGATGGCATGATCAAGCAGCTGATGACGAAGGTGATGGGCACGCGGCATGACCGGGACGCCAAGCGCCTCCGGCCGCTGGTCGCCGAGATCACCGCGCACGAGGAGCGACTCGGCGCGCTGAGCGAAGAGGAGCTCAAGGCCCAGACTGTGAAGTTCCGGGCCATCATCGCCGAGCGCACAGGTGCCCAGGCCACCGAGCTGGCCGAAGTAAGGACCCAGCGACGCGAGTGCGCCGACCCGGTGGAACGCGACGAGCTGGAGCAGAAGGCGGCCAGGCTCGACTCCGAGTACCGGAAGGCCGTCGCCGCCGTGCTCGACGAGCTGCTTCCCGAGGCGTTTGCGACGGTGCGCGAGGCCTGCCGCCGCCTCATGGGCACCACCGTCATGGTCACCGGCCGCGAACTCACCTGGGACATGGTTCCCTACGACGTCCAGCTCATCGGTGGCGTGGTCCTGCACCGGGGCCGCATAGCCGAGATGGCCACCGGCGAGGGCAAGACCCTGGTGGCGACCCTCCCGATGTACCTCAACGCGCTCACGGGCCGGGGAGCGCACCTGGTCACGGTCAACAACTACCTGGCCCGGCGAGATTCGCAGTGGATGGGGCACCTGTACCAGTATCTCGGACTCACCGTCGCCTGCCTGGACGACACCCAGCCGCAATCGCCAGAACGGAGGGCCGCGTACCTCGCCGACATCACCTATGGCACCAACAACGAGTTCGGCTTTGACTACCTGCGTGACAACATGGTGGTCACGCTCGAGCAGCGGGTCCAGCGCGAGCACATATATGCCATCATCGACGAGGTGGATTCCATCCTCATCGACGAGGCCCGCACCCCGCTGATCATCTCGGGCCCTGCCGGCAACGAGGAAAACGACAAGTACGCCCAGTACAACCGGCAGGTCGCCGAGCTGGCGCGAAAGCAGAGCACGGTGGTGAGCGGGCTGCTGGCGGAAGCGGAGAAGCTGCTGGAGGATTCCTCCACCCGGCAGGAGGGCGGCCTCAAGCTGTACCAGGCCCAGCTGGGCATGCCCAAGAACCGGAAGCTCCTCAAGCTCCTGAACGAGACCGGCAACAAGCAGCTGGTGCAGAAGATGGAGCTCGATGCGATAGCCGACCGCAAGCTGCCGGCCCGGCAGCAGCGGTTCCGGGACATCGAGGATGTGCTCTACTTCGTGCTGGATGAGAAGGGCCACTCGGTGCACCTGACCGACCGGGGCGCCGAGGCGCTCTCCCCGAACGATCCGGGGCTCTTCATCGTGCCCGACATATCGGAGCTGGTGCACCAGGTGGACCACGACGAAACATTGTCGCCCTCCGAAAGGGTGGCGCGCCGCGCCGAGGTCGAGGGAGAGTATGCCGCGAAGAGCGAGCAGCTCCATATCATCCACAAGCTGCTGCAGGCGCACGCGCTTTACGAGAAGGACGTGGACTACCTGGTGCAGGAGGGCCAGGTGATGATCGTGGACGAGTACACCGGCCGGGTGCTGGCGGGAAGGCGGTGGGCAGACGGACTGCACCAGGCGGTCGAGGCCAAGGAAGGGGTCCAGGTAAAGGGCGAGACCCAGACCTTCGCCACGATCACCATCCAGAACTACTTCCGGATGTACGAGAAGCTGTCGGGCATGACCGGAACGGCCGAGACCGAGGAGACCGAGTTCTACACGATCTACGGCCTCGAGGTGAACGTCATTCCCACCAACCGCCCGATCGCGCGCAGGGACCTGCCGGACCGGATCTACAAGACCCGCCGCGAGAAGACCAACGCGATCCTGGACGAGGTGGAGCGGCTGCACGAGAAGGGATTGCCGGTGCTCATCGGCACCGTCAACGTCGATTCATCCGAGGCGCTGAGCAAGATGCTCAAGCGGCGGGGCCTCAAGCACGAAGTCCTGAACGCCAAGTACCACCAGCGCGAGGCGGAGATCGTGGCGCAGGCCGGCCAGACCGGGGCCATCACGATCGCGACCAACATGGCAGGCCGCGGAACCGACATCAAGCTGGGCAAGGACCTGGACCTCACGGCGGACGAAGCCGGTCTCCAGATCGTCGGTACCGAGCGCCACGAGTCGCGGCGAATCGACCGCCAGCTCAGGGGCCGCTCGGGCCGCCAGGGTGATCCCGGACAGTCGGGCTTCTTCCTGTCGCTCGAGGACGACCTCATGCGGCTGTTCGGCACCGACCGGATAGCGGCCTGGATGGACAAGACCGGGGCCGAGGAGGGAGAGGTCATCACCGGCGGGCTCATCACCCGCGCCATTGAGCAGGCCCAGAAGCGGGTTGAGCTGCAGAACTTCCAGTCCCGGAAGCGGCTGCTCGAGTACGACGACGTGATGAACCAGCAGCGGGAGGTGCTCTACTCGCTGCGGCTGTTCGCCCTCGAACGGGGTGAGCAGCTCAAGGCCGAGGCGGTGCGGATGATCGACACCGCCATCGAGCGTCACACTGCGAACTTCCTGGCTGACGCCGAGCGTCCTGAGGAATTCGACCGGGAAGGACTCCGTGAGTCGCTGATGCTTCAATACCTGGTGCAGGCGGACGAGATCAAGGACGCGGCATCGACGCCCGACCTCGATGCCGTGGTAGTGGCGGCGCGCAGGGCGGCCGAAGCCGCCTTCCGCCGCAAGGTGGAGTACCTGGTGGAATTCGGCCGGAAGATCGGCATTCCCGATGTCGATGCCCAGGTGCTGTCCCAGGTGATGCTTTCGGTGCTGGATGAGAAGTGGAAGGACCACCTCTACGACCTGGACCAGCTCCGTGGCTCGATTCACTACCGGAGCTACGGCCAGAAGGACCCGCTCATCGAGTACAAGAAGGAAGCGTACGAGATGTTCGAGGACCTGATGCGCGACATCCAGGGCACTTTCACCGAGCGGTACCTCAGGGTGCAGGTGAGCGCCGAAGGGCCGCCCCAGCGCCGCCAGCCTTCTCCTCCGGTCGCAACTCCGGAGCGCGGCACCGCGGACGAGCTCTTTCCGGGGGCGGCGCCGGCCCCGGCAGCAGCAGCGGCAGCCGCGGGCAGGGGCGCGGGCGCCGCTCCCCCACTTCGGAGTTCGGTGGGCCGGCTGGCGCCAGCCGCGGGTGCGGTACCGGAAGTGGGGCGCAACGATCCGTGTCCCTGCGGTTCTGGCAAGAAGTACAAGAAGTGCCACGGGGCGGCGGCGTAGCGGAGCCTCCCATGGTCATCGGCTAAAGCCGCTGCTCGGCTCTGTCGCTGAAGCGACGTGCGAACGTCGTTCTGCTCGCGGCGTCAAGCAAAGCGGCTTTAGCCGCAGAGCCGAGCAGCAGCCTTGGCCGATGTTCCGCTGCTAACGCGTTCCCACGCTCCTGCCCGCTGGCATTCCGGTGCCTGAGGTGCGGACTGGCTGTTGTATCGTATGCCATGTCCGCTCCTGTCTCTTCCGCTCCCGCTGAACTTCCCCGCGAGCGGCTCTGGACCCTCGGCACCACCTCGCTCACCGTCGCGGAGCTGCTCGCCGTGCTGCTCGGCACCGGCAGCGCCGGGTCCCGGGTTCTCGACGTCGCCACTGCGCTGATTGCGGCCCAGGATGGGTCGTTGCGTCGACTGGCCGCACGCCCGCCGGCCGAGCTCCTCAGAACTCCCGGCGTGGGGCCCTCCAAGGCGGCCCGGCTGCTCGCTGCATTCGAGCTCGCCAACCGGCTGGCGCGCGAAGCCCGGCCGACGCTTCCGCGAATCCGCGAGCCCGAGGACGTTGTGCGGCTCTTCTCTCCCCGGCTCCGCGACCTCCCGGTCGAGGAGTTTCACCTCCTCGCGCTCGACAGCCAGAGCCGGGTGCTGCGCGAGGTGCTGGTTACCCGCGGCCTCCTCAACAGTTCGCTGGTGCATCCACGCGAGGTGTTCCGGCCGGCGATTGCCGAAGCCGCGGCCGGCATCATCGTGGTTCACAACCACCCCAGCGGGGACCCGACCCCGTCCGCTGAGGATCGCCAGGTCACCCGCCAGCTGGTGGCCGCCGGCCAGCTGCTGGACCTTCCGCTGTATGACCATGTGATCATCGCCGGCGACCGGTTCGTCAGCCTGGCGGGCAGCGGTTTGCTCTAGATCCTGACCCCTGGCCCCTGACCCCTGGCGCCCGCCCTGATATCCCCGTCTCGCGACTCGTGACTCGCTACTCGCGACTCTCGACTCCCTTGCCCCTTCGCCCAATGCCCCGCATCCTACGGGCATGGCGCATCCGGACACTTCCGCTCCCGCACCCGCGGCGCCGCCCCTGTTCGAGGACGGCACCGAGGAGTTTCGCGCGGCCCTCCTGCGCCACGCCGACCGGCTCGACCTTCCTCTGATTGACCGAGCCCTTCGCTTCAGCGCCTCGGCACACCGGGGCCAGAAGCGGATGTCGGGCGACGACTTCATCTCCCACAGCGTCGCGGTGGCCAGCATTCTGGCCGACCAGCTGCTCGACTCGACATCGATAGCCGCGGCATTGCTCCACGACGTGGTGGAGGACTCCGACACCAGCACCGCCGACATCGAGGCCGAGTTCGGCAGCGAGATCGCCGGCATCGTGGACGGGCTCACCAAGATCGCCCACCTGACCTTCCGCTCTTCGGCGGAAGAACAGGTCGAGAACTACCGCAAGCTGCTGCTGTCGATCGCGCGCGACGCTCGGGTGATCATCATCAAGCTGGCCGACCGGCTCCACAACATGCGGACGCTGGGCCACCTCCCCGAGGAACGCCGCTCGCGCATAGCACTGGAGACCCGCGAGATCTACGCGCCATTGGCGCACCGCTTCGGCATGGCAGGCGTCAAGGCGGAACTCGAGGACCTGGCCTTCAAGTTCCTCGAACCCGAGGAGTACCGGGAGCTGGTGGAGCAGGTAGTGTCACGGAGGGAAGAGCGCGCTGCGATGATCGAGCGGCTGAGGGTGCCGCTGGAAGAAGAACTCAAGCGCGCGGGGATCGACTGGTTCGAGGTGACCGGCAGGCCCAAGCATCTCTGGTCGATCTTCCAGAAGATGAAGAAGCGGACCAAGGCGTTCGACGAGATCTACGACCTGATGGCGGTGCGGGTGCTGGTCAAGACCGTCCCGGACTGCTATCACGTGCTGGGCGTGATCCACCACAAATGGACCCCGCTGCAGGAGCGGATCAAGGATTACATCGCGAGCCCCAAGTCCAACGCCTACCAGTCGCTGCACACCACGATCTTCGGGCCCGGCGGGCAGCTCTTCGAGGTCCAGATTCGCACCCTGGAGATGCACCGCACCGCGGAGTACGGTATCGCGGCCCACTGGCTCTACAAGGACCCCTCGCGCAAGGATGAACTCGACGAGCAACTCGGCTGGTTCCGCCAGTTGCTGGAGTTGCAGCAGGATACCCACAGCCCCGAAGAGTTCCTCGAGTTCCTCAAGATCAACCTGTACCAGGACGAGATCTTCGTCTTCACGCCCCAGGGAGACGTGAAGCGGCTGCCCAAGGGCTCGACGCCCATCGATTTCGCCTTCGCGGTGCACAGCGAGGTGGGCCAGAAATGCCAGGGCGCCAAGGTCAACGGCCGGATCGCGCCGCTCCATCGCGAGCTCAAGAACGGCGACACGGTGGAGATCCTCACCGGTGCGGGCGCCCGCCCCAGCCGGGACTGGCTGGCCCACGTGCGTACCGGTCGCGCCCGGCAGAAGATCAAGCAGTGGGTGCGGCACGAGGAGGAAACGGTCAGCCTCGCGCTGGGACGGGAGCTCCTGGGACGAGAGGTCCGCCGTCGCCGGCTCGACCCGCCCGACGACGCACGGCTCCAGCGGGCGGCCGCCACGCTCTCGCTGCCCGACGGCAGGATGCTCGAGATCGCGCTGGGCCGGGGTGATGTGGCGGTCAAGAACGTGATCCGGGCGCTCTATCCCGATATCACGGCCGCCGAGATACCGGACCCCAAGCCCACGATGTTCGGCCGGGTGATCGACCGGCTCCGCCTGGGGAAGGGCATCAAGATCCAGGGCGCCGACGGGCTGATGGTGCGCTACGCCCAGTGCTGCCAGCCGGTGCCGGGCGACAAGGTCGTGGGCTATGTCACCCAGGGCCGCGGCATTTCCATCCACCGCGCCGACTGCCCCAACCTGCTCACGCTCTCGGCGATGGAGCGGCGGGTGGACATCGACTGGCACGAGAACGCCGGAGAGACCTTCGCCGTCCGGCTGATCGTGTCGGGTGACGATCGCCGCGGCCTGTATGCCGACATCATGGAGGCCATCAGCCAGACCGGCACCAACATCCGGGGCGCCGACCTGCATTCGAAGGATGGCACAGTGTTCGGCAACATCTTCGTCGAGGTGGATAACCTCACCCACCTGGCCAAGGTGCTGAAGGCGGTGCGGCGGGTTAAGGGCGTGGCGGAAATCGAGCGGCGTGACGTCGCCACCGGGAACTGAACCAACTGCTGAGGAGACGCGGTGGCTGCCAGCTGGCTGCTCAAGACCGAACCTTCGACCTACTCCTGGCAGGAGCTGGTGCGCGAGAAGCGCACCGTGTGGGACGGCATCACCAATGCCGCCGCGCTCATAGCCATTCGCCAGATGAAGAAGGGCGACGAGGCGCTGATCTATCACTCCGGCAGCGAGCGCGCCATCGTGGGAATCGCGAAGATCGTCAGGGGCGCCTACCAGGACCCGGGGCACGATGACCCCAGGCTTGCGGTGGTGGACGTCGCGCCCGTGAAGGCCCTCGCCGAGCCGGTCCCCCTTGCCGCCATCAAGGCCCGGAAGGACCTGGCCAGCTTCCCGCTGGTGCGGATCTCCCGGTTGTCGACCATGCCGGTGACTCCGGCCGAGCGGCGGGTGTTGAAGGAGCTGGGCGTCTCGTGAGCTTCGAGCTTCAAGCTGCGAGCTTCACGGCGCTCCCTTGAAGCTCGCAGCTCGAAGCTCGTAGCTGCCCCTACCGAACATTTCCCGAACCCGCTAACTTTGGCTCATGCCGAGCCCCCAGTTCGAGGTCGTGGCGCCCTTCGCGCCGGCGGGCGACCAGCCCCGGGCCATCGCCCAACTGACCGCCGGGCTCGAGCGCGGCGACAAGTACCAGACCCTCCTTGGCGTCACCGGGTCCGGCAAGACCATGACCCTGGCGCACACCATCGCCAACTACCGCAAGCCGACCCTGGTCCTGTCCCACAACAAGACTTTGGCTGCCCAGCTGTACGGCGAGTTGCGCCAGTTCCTCCCGAAGAACGCTGTCGAGTACTTCGTCTCCTATTACGACTACTACCAGCCTGAGGCCTACGTCCCCTCGACCGACGTCTACATCGAGAAGGACGCCTCCATCAACTCGGACATCGAAAGCCTGCGGCTCCGGGCCACCTCGAGCCTCATGGAGCGCGAGGACGTGGTAATCGTGGCCACGGTCAGCGCCATCTACGGCCTGGGTGATCCAGTCGAGTACCGGAGGCTGCTGGTCAACATCGAGCGGGGCGAGGAGCGCGGCCGAGACGGCATTCTGTCGGAGCTGGTGCGGATCCAGTACTCCCGCAACGACACCTCGTTCGAGCAGGGCACCTTCCGGGTGCGCGGGGACTCCATTGAGATCTTCCCCGCCTACGCCGAGCAGGCCATCCGGGTGGAGCTCTGGGGCGACGAAGTCGAACGGATATCAAAGATTCATCCGCTCACCGGCAATACCATCTCCTCGCTCGACCGCGCGGTCATCTACCCCGCCAAGCACTTCGTCACCCAGCGCGCCACCATCGAGCGCGCCGTGGGCGCCATTCGCGCCGAGCTGGCGGAGCGGCTGACCGAGCTTCGCACCGCGGGCAAGCTGCTCGAGGCTCAGCGGCTGGAGTCGCGCACCGGCTTCGACATCGAGATGATGCTGGAGGTGGGCACCTGTGCCGGGATCGAGAACTACTCCAGGCACCTCACCGGCCGCCGCGAGGGCGAGCGTCCCGCCTGCCTCTTCGACTACTTCCCGGCCGACTTCCTGGTGGTGGTCGACGAGTCGCACGTGTCGCTGCCCCAGATCGGCGCGATGTTCAACGGCGACCGCGCCAGGAAGCTCACTCTGGTCGAGTACGGCTTCCGGCTTCCGTCGGCGCTCGACAATCGCCCGCTTCGCTTCGACGAGTTCATGGCGCTGACGCCCCAGATGGTGACTGTCTCCGCCACGCCGGGAGACCTCGAACTGCAGCTCTCCGACGGCAAGGTGATCGAGCAGATCATCCGGCCTACCGGGCTGGTGGATCCCGAAGTCGATATCCGGCCGGTGCGGGGGCAGGTGGATGACCTGCTGGCCGAGATCCGCGAGCGTGAGGTCAAGGGCGAGCGGGTGCTGGTCACCACGCTCACCAAGCGGATGTCAGAGGATCTCACCGACTATCTGCAGCAGGCAGGGGTGAGGGTCCGCTACCTCCACTCCGACATCGACGCCATCGAGCGGATGGAGATCCTGCGCGGCCTCCGGCTGGGCGACTTCGATGTGCTGGTCGGGATCAACCTGCTGCGTGAAGGGCTCGACCTGCCCGAGGTGTCGCTGGTGGCCATCCTCGATGCCGACCAGGAGGGCTTCCTCCGGAGCGACCGTTCGCTGGTGCAGACCATTGGCCGGGCCGCCCGCAACGTCCACGGCAGGGCCATCCTCTATGCCGACAGGATGACCGGCTCGATGCAGCGGGCCCTGGCCGAAATGGACCGGCGACGCACCATCCAGCGGGAGCACAACGCCCAGCACGGGATTACACCCGTGTCGATCGTGAAGTCGCTTGCCGAAGTGCGGCTCTCCACCCACGTGGCGGACGCGCGGACCGAGCGTCCCGAGCCAAGGAAGAAGCCGGCGGAGGCGCCCGACCTCCACAACCCGGAGGCGCGGGCCGCGCATATCGCGAAGCTGGAGCGGTTGATGCGGGAGGCGGCGGCCAACCTTGAGTTCGAGCGCGCCGCGATCATCAGGGATGAGCTCAACGAGCTGCGTGCGGTGGGCGCACCGGATGTAAGGCGGGGTGGCGAGCGCGTGCGCCGGCGTGCCTGAGCCACGTCTCCTCACCCGTGATCAGCTGGAGCGCGAAGGCGAAACGCTGGGGCGGGGCCTTCCGTCCGGTTCAGTGGTCTTTCTCGAGGGTGACCTCGGTGCTGGCAAGACCACGCTGGCCCGGGCAATAGCGCGCGGCCTCGGCGTGAGGGATCCGGCATCGAGCCCGACCTACGCGCTGGTGCATCATCACGAGACGCCGGATGGATCGGTGTATCACGTGGACTGCTACCGGCTCGGAACGCCGGATGACGCGGCTGACCTCGACTGGGCCACGCTCGAGTCGGCGAGAGCCCTGCTGATTGAATGGCCCGAACGCGCCGGACCATGGGCGCCCCGTCCGACCCATCGAATCCGGCTGGCCCGAGTGGCAGGGCAGGAAGACCTCAGGAGCTGGGAGGCCGCATGAGCTGGCTGGCGTTCGACACCGCGACCGACCGCGCTTCGGTGGCGCTCTCCGCCAGGGGAGATGCCGTCGAGCGGCACGCCGATGGTGCCCGGGGCCACGCCCGCCAGCTGCTGCCGATGATCGACGAGCTGCTGGGCGAAGCGGATATCTCGCTGGCGGATCTCGACGGGGTGATCGTCGCCGACGGGCCGGGCAGCTTCACCGGTCTCAGGGTTGGCGCCGCTGTGGCCAAGGCGCTGCACGACGCAGTGGGACTCACGCTCTTCAGCGCGCCATCGCTGCTGGGCCGAGCGCTGGCAGCTGCGGACCGGGGTGCACCGGTGCTGGTGATGAGCGATGCGCTGAGGGGCGACGTGTACGCCGCGGTGTATGGCTTCGACGACAGCGCGGTACAGGCGCTGTATCCGCCGGGCGTGGTCGCGAGGAAGAGCATCGCCAGCCTCTGGGATGGGGCGGTGGAGCTCGAGGACACCCCGGCCGATGCGCGGCGGCTGATCCGGCTGGTGGCCTGGACCGACGGGCTGAAGCTTATAGAGGATGTCGCGGGCTGGACACCGGAGTATGGCAGGCCGGCCGAGGCGCAGGCTCAGTGGGAGCGGACCCATGGACGCGCGCTCGCGCATCCGCCGGGCCTGGCCGGCTGACGCGCCGGTGCTGGCAGCGCTTGAGCGGCGCTGCTTCCCCGATCCCTGGAGTGCGGACTCGTTCCGCGAAGCCCTGGGATCGCCCGGCGTTGTCGCGCTGGTTCGGGAAGATGAGGGCGAGGTCACCGGCTACCTGCTGGGCCGCGAGATCCTCGGCACCGGCGAGGTGCTCAACCTCGCGGTGGCTCCCGAACGGCGGCGGCTGGGTATTGGCCGGGCCCTGCTGGAGCGGGCCATCGAGGAAATCGTGGCCCGTGGGGGGCATGAGGTGTTCCTGGAGGTGCGGGCCTCGAACCTGGCGGCGCTGGAGCTGTACCAGTCGATGGGGTTCGAGCTCTCCGGCCGCCGGAGGCACTATTACCGGGAGCCGCGCGAGGACGCCCTGGTGCTCCGGGCTCAGGTGGGTACCGGTGAGCGAATAGGATGACATCAGCGTAGGTTTGGTGAAGGAAACAGGCAGGGTGTGTGCTACCGTGTGGGTGACCTCGGGGTAGGCCATGCATCCACATCGTTCGAACGCAGGAGGCAATCGTGAGCCGGAGTCTCAACAAGGCAATTCTGATCGGCAACCTGGGCCAGGATCCTGAAGTGCGCAGCACCAGCAACGGGTCCCGGGTAGCCAACTTCTCCATCGCCACCAGCCGCCGCTGGAAGGGCCAGAATGGCGAGATGCAGGAGAAGACCGAATGGCACCGCATCGTCGCATGGAACAACAAGGGTTCCTCGCTGGCCGACGTGGTGGAACGGTACTGCAAGAAGGGCGACAAGATTTACGTCGAGGGGAGCATCGAGTACCGCTCGTGGCAGGACCGCGAGGGGCAGACCCGGTACACCACCGAGATCAACGCCCGTGAAATCCTCCTCCTCGGCGGCCGGGGCGGCGGCAGCGATGATGGCGAGGGCGAGGGCAGCATGCCGGCCCGGGTAGGCGCCGCGGCCAAGACGCCCGCGTCGTTCGACGAGGTGCCCGAGGCGCTGGACGCCGAGGACGACGACCTGCCGTTCTGACGGCGCAGGTACCGGCAGGAATCAGGGCAGTCCGGCAATCGGGCGGCCCTGTTCTTGTGCATCCGGGGGGGGGGGGGCAAAAAATGGCCTTAACCCATCCGGAGGGAGACATGGTAAGCAAGACAGATCGAGCGCTGGTCGCCTGCGCGATCATGCTCTCAGCCGTCGTGTTCGCGCCAACCGGTGCTAGAGCGGAAGAAGCCGGCGGTTCAAAAGCGTGCTCAACGTGCCAGAGCGACGCGTTTGATCATTGGTACTCTGCCGACTGCTGTGAGTCTGGCGAGTATTGCCGCAATGTGGGTTCGTATCCAGGTCACTCTGCGCAAGCGGGGTGGTGTGGCCACCACGAGCCATTGTGCCAGTCGTGATGCACTCCTGACGGTGAATCGACTTACTCTGCGATGACTCAGCACATTTCGGAGCACGCGTTGCGATGGGCGCTTGTCATCGGCGTGCTGGCGCTTGCGGGCGCTGCGGTGGCTCGGGTCGTCCGGACCCTGCGGCGTTCGCAGTCGCCGAATCCCGTCGTCACGTTTGAGCCTGGGTGGGAGCTTCTGGCGGCAGGACTTGGTGTTCGCCCCAGCCGCGGTGACGCGAAGGTTGTGGTTGTCGAGTTTTTCGACCTGCAGTGCCCCGCGTGTCGCACGTATCATGAAATCTTGCGTCGGGCTCAGGTTGAGTTTGATCGGGACTTGGAGATTAAGTATGTCCACTTCCCGCTACAGACCCATGTCCATGCTCTCGGCGCGGCGCGCGCGGCGGAGTGTGCGCGGGCGCAAGGTGCCTTCCAAGACTTCCTTGATGTGGCCTACCGAAACCAGGAAGCGATTGGGGATCGGTCGTGGGAATCGTTCGGTACCGAGGCCGGTGTAGGGGACTCCGCGGCGTTCGCAGGATGCGTTGCAGAGACTGATACTGTCCTCGCTATTGCCGAGGGCCGACGAATGGGCGAAGCACTTGGCGTTTCGGCGACGCCCACACTTCTCTTGAACGGCTGGCGCTTCAAGTATCCGCCGAGCGAAGATCTGCTCTTTGAGACGATTCGGCGACTAAGGGATGGAAAGGAGCCACGCGGAGCAGGCTTGGAGCTACTGGGCGAGGGGCAGTTACGGGCGAATCGCACCGTCCGTGCCGGCGTCACAGTAATTTCCTATCCCGCTGCTACCCGAGATGCCTTGCCAAGATTGGGTCTCGCGGATCACCCCGATGTTGCCTTTGGGTCCGGCGAGCCTGGCTCTGTAGACCTTCAGGGCGTTCGGGCCGTTAAGGCGCTGTCCGGCGGGCGCATTGTGGCACTGGACCGCTACGGGCCAACGATTTACGCGTTCGACAGCGAGGGCCGGGTTGTGGCCACGCTTGGGCGTCTCGGTGACGGGCCGGGTGAGCTCCGCACTGTGCATGACTTGGTGGTCTTGCCGGGCGATTCTGTTGCCGTGCTCGACCAGACGGCCTGGCGACTGTCAGTGTTCGCTTTGGACGGCGGTGTCCGAACAGAGCAAATGCCTGCCGACTTGCAGACGCGCTTCGCTCGCCTCGTCGG
>CAMLHP010000012.1 GCA_946479805.1 uncultured Gemmatimonadota bacterium
CGGGCCAAGCCTTCGGCTTGGCAGCGGAAGCTAGACTCAGCGGAACTGCCGCTGGGCGAAGCCCCCGCTGGGCGAAGCCCCCGGCGGGCGAAGCCCCCGCTTCCGAATCTCCCGCAAATCGTCGCGGCACACTAGCCTTCGACCATGCCGCCGCTCGCAGTGCTCGAGGTCAACCCCGACCTCTCGATCCCGCTCTCCGAACTCGAGTACCGTGCCACCCGGTCGGGTGGCCCGGGAGGCCAGCACGTCAATACCTCGGCGACCCGGATCGAGGTGGTGTGGGACGTGGCCGCCTCGCAGGCGCTGTCCGACGAGCAGCGTGCCCGGCTGCTGGTTCGGCTCAGCTCCCGGCTCGACTCGGAGGGGAAGCTTCGCCTGGTGGCATCTGACAGACGGAGCCAGCTGCAGAACCGGGAGTCCGCCACCGAGCGGCTGCGCGACATTGTAGCGCGGGCGCTGGTGGTGCCGAAGAAGCGAAGGAAGAGCGCCGTGCCCAGGGCGGAGAAGAAGCGGCGGCTCGAGGCCAAGCGGCGGCGCGCCGAGATCAAGGCCAGACGCCGTCCGATAAAGGGTGACGAATGACAGCCCGCATCCTGAAGGTGGCACCAGGCGACCCTGATCCGGCCGCCATCGGGGAGGCGGCGGCGGTGATCCGCGCGGGCGGGCTGGTGGCCTTTCCCACCGAGACGGTGTACGGACTGGGCGCCAACGCGCTGGACGCGGATGCGGTGCGCCGGATCTTCGCCGCCAAGGGAAGGCCGGACTTCAACCCGCTGATCGTGCACGTGGCCGATGCGGACAAGGCGCGGGAACTGGTGACTTCCTGGCCAGAACAGGCCACGATTCTTGCGGAGCGTTTCTGGCCCGGCCCCATGACGCTGGTGCTGCCCAAGCGCGACGTGATTCCTGACATAGTGACGGCGGGACTTGGTGCGGTGGGCCTGAGGGTGCCGGCGCACCCGGTGGCGCTGGCGCTGCTCCGCGCCGCCAGGCTGCCCGTGGCGGCGCCCAGCGCGAATCGCTTCACCGAATTGTCGCCCACGTCGGCCGAGCACGTGATGAAGACGATGGCGGACAAGGTGGACCTGGTGCTCGACGGCGGGCCCACCGCGGTGGGGATCGAGAGCACCGTGCTGGACCTGAGCGGCGACACGCCTCGGTTGCTCCGGCCGGGCATGGTGTCGCAGGCGGAACTGGAATCGGCCATTGGCGCGGTCTCCGGGCCGCCAGTGTTGGCGCCAGGCGTGGCGAGGCCCTCGCCGGGAATGAGCGAACGACACTACGCCCCGCGCGCCCGGGTGGTGCTCACCGATGCGGAGGCGTGGCGGGAGCACCTGGCGGCGTACGAGGGGCAGCTGTCCGGGGCGCTCATGCTGGGCGACGCTCCGTGGAGCGTGGCGCACCCGATGCGGATGCCGATCGACCCGGTGGCCTACGCCGCGCGGCTTTACGCGGCGCTGCACGCGCTGGACGACCTGGGCTGCCAGGTGGTGCTGGTGGAGATGCCGCCAGGCGGCGTGGAGTGGGCAGGGGTGCGGGACCGGCTGGTGCGGGCAAGTAGTTGAGAGTCCCTACGCCGCCGTCCTCATCCGGTCCAGCGTCCGATACTGGATCGCCTCGGCCACGTCCGCCGCGGTGATCTCGGTCCGCGCGGCGAGGTCCGCGATGGTGCGCGCGATCTTGATGATTCGATGATAGGCCCGCGCCGAGAAACCCAGGCGCTGCATCGCTGTGCGGAGGAGCCGCTCCGCGGCGTCGGGCACCGGGCATAGCTGCCTCAGGTCGCGCGCTCCCATGTGGGAGTTGGCGTGCACTCCTGTCCGGCCCTTGAAGCGTTCGCGCTGAACGTCCCTGGCCTGCTCCACCCGTTCCCGTATCGCGGCGCTGGCCTCTTCCTGCCGCTCGCCCGACAGCTCGCGATATGCCACGGCCGGCACATGCAGGTGGATGTCGATCCGGTCCAGCAGCGGGCCCGAGACCCGCGCGAGGTATCGCTCGATGGACTGTGGCTCGCAGCGGCAGGGATGCGCCGGGTCACCATGATGGCCGCAGGGACAGGGGTTCATCGCGGCAGCCAGCATGAACCTCGCTGGATAGGTGAGGCTCACCGCCGCGCGGGAGAGTGTGACGGTGCCGTCCTCCATCGGCTGGCGCATCACTTCCAGCACGTTCTTCCGGAACTCGGGCAGCTCATCGAGGAACAGGACGCCGCCGTGGGCCAGGCTCACTTCGCCAGGCCGGGGGTTGGACCCGCCGCCGATAAGGCCGGCATCGCTTATGGTATGGTGTGGTGCCCGGAACGGGCGCACGGCACAGAGTGACTGGCCGTAACGGAGCGCACCTGCGACGCTATGGATCTTGGTGGTCTCGAGCGCCTCTTCCAGCGTCATCGATGGCAGGATGGTGGGCAGCCGGCGGGCCAGCATGGTCTTGCCAGCGCCTGGCGGGCCGACCAGCAGCAGATTGTGCGACCCGGCGGCCGCAATCTCCAGCGCGCGCTTGGCGGATGCCTGGCCCCGAACATCAGCGAAGTCCACCACGTCCAGCGCGCGTTCATGCATCAGCGCCTTGAGGTCGAGCCGCATAGTCCGGAGCGTGTCGTCGCCGTGGAGCCAGCGGCAGACATCCATCAGGCACGCTCCGCCCCACACTTCCAGTCCTTCCGCCACCGATGCCTCGGCCAGGTTGGCCTCGGGCAGCACGATCCCTCGACAGCCCGCAGCCCGGGCCGCGAGGGCCATGGACAAGGCGCCCCGCACCGGCCGCAGGTCTCCCTCGAGCCCCACCTCACCCAGCACCACGACGCCTTCAAGGCGGCCGCCGTCGATCTGGCCGCTGGCGGCAAGGATACCGAGTGCTATGGGGAGGTCGAGCGATGAACCGTCTTTACGGATATCTGCGGGGGCCAGGTTAACCGTGATCCGCCTCAGCGGGAACTCGAGCCCGGCGTTGTGGAGCGCGGCGTGGATGCGCTCCCTGCCCTCCTTCACCGCCCCCTGCGGCAAGCCTACGGTGGCAAAGGTGGGCAGACCGGATGCGATGTCCACCTCCACATCCATGAGGTAGGCGTCCACACCGAGCACCGCGGCGGAGCGAATCCGGGCAAGCATGCGCCACGATAGCGCCGGGCAGCCCGAACTCTGTCATCATTTCCCCGCCCCACCGTGCAGAACCTCGCACCATACCCCGCGCGAACCGCTTCGCACTTCACCAGACCCGCACTTCCATACCACCCAACACTCCCACACTTAAACACTCTCCCGCCAACCCTTTACGCCGCCGTCCCCTTCCGGCCCGCTTTTCGCACTTCCTCAAGTGCAAGCGACCCTCTCGCACTGACCGCAACCGACCTGGTGCATGTCCACACCCGTGCAGCACACCGCCCCGAACGACCGCCCGTCCGTGGATGTCTGGCCTCAGGCCGTCATGGGAACCCTCGCCCTGCTCATCACCCTGATCTCGGCCCACCTCGTCCGGTTGACCTGGTTCGACGTCCCTGCATCGCAACCGCTCAACCAGCCGGCCCCGGTCTGGCATGCCCGGCCCTCGCTGCCGCTGGCGGGCAGTGACGTGGCCGCCCAGGCCGTGGTCCAGCGCCTGGCCAGGAGCGAGTTCGCCGACTCGATGTTCTCTGTCATGGGAGCCCCCAGCCGGCCCATTGGGCTGGTGGGCGAGGCCGGCCGCAAGTCGGAGCACATCGGCGAGTACATCGCGTCGCGTGACTCCATTGCCCTGGCGCCCCAGGCCATTCACTCCGACGCCCAGCTGGCCCACGCGCTGGTGCACGAGCTGGCTCACCTCTGGCTTGCCCGCCATCCCGATGCCGCGACGGCTTTCCAGCGAGGCCTCCCGCCACTGGTGGACAGCTCCCGTTATGGCTTCGGCGACCGAAGCGAGCACGCCGCCGAGGCGGTGGCCCACGCGATCCAGTTCTGGCGCGCCTCGGCCAATGTGCGAGGCACCGGCGCCCAGCTGCGGCTGCTCGCCGCCTACGAGTCCATTATGCCCGGCGCCACTTCGGCGCTGGCCATGCTGGACGCCCACGGCGCCTTCTTCAATGCGGGGCTGGATACCGGGGTGCCCCTGCCATGAACCGCCTGAAGCACCGCGTGGCACTGGGCATCGGCACCAGCCTGGTGACCCTGCTGGTACTTGCCGCCGCACTCAAGGTCTTCGCTCCCGCCCCAGCCGTCACCATCTCCTACTCGACGCTGCTCACCGAACTCGGTGCCGGCAAGCTGGATTCGCTGGTGGTCGCGCCGGGGCGTGAGGTCCTCGCCTGGCGCGGAGCCGAACGACTTCGCGCAGCGTACACCGCAACCGAGGTGGAGCCGCTGGTGGCCCGCGCCATGGCAGCAGGCACCGCCGTTGGCTTCCGGAGCGGCGGTGGCGACACCCGCTCCTTCGCGATGATAGGTGCGGTCCTGCTGATCGTTGCCGGGGCGATCGCGTTCCGCCACCGGCTGGGCGGGCCATCGGCCAACACCGACCTCGGCGCGCGCTCGTCTTCCGGAACCACGTTTGCCGACGTGGCGGGCAACGCCGCCGCGGTGGAAGACCTGCGCGAGGTGGTTGGCTTTCTCGAGGACGGCGAGCGCTTCTCGCGGGTGGGCGCGCGGGTGCCCCGAGGCGTGCTGCTCTTTGGCCCGCCCGGCACCGGCAAGACGCTCATGGCTCGCGCGGTTGCGGGCGAAGCCGGCGTGCCCTTCTGGACCATCTCAGGTTCCGAGGTGACCGGGTTCATCGTGGGACTCGGCGCCATGCGCATCAAGTCGCTGTTCCGGAAAGCCAGGCGGCAGGGCGGCGTCATCTTCATTGATGAGCTCGACGCGCTCGGCGCCAAGCGGGGCCGCAACCAGTCGCACAACGAGGACGACCGGACCCTCAACCAGTTGCTGGTGGAGATGGACGGCTTCACGCCGTCGCACAACGTGGTGGTAATTGCAGCGACCAACCGGCCAGACGACCTTGACGCCGCCCTGCTCCGTCCCGGCAGGTTCGACCGGTCGGTCGCTGTGGGCCTTCCCACTTCGGCCGAACGGCAGGAGATCCTCGGGCTGCACGTGAAGAATCGGCGGGTGCCGCTCGAGCCCGGCGTGGATCTGGGCCGGCTCGCGCGGCTCATGCCCCAGACCAGCGGTGCCGAGCTCGCCAACCTCGTCAATGAGGCGGCGATCGTCGCTGCGCGGGAGGAAGCCACCAGCGTCGGCTGGAGCCACGTTGAAGCCGCGCGCGACAGGATGCTGCTGGGCAAGGAACGCAACCTCGAGGCCAGCTCGCACGAATGGCGCATCGTGGCGATGCACGAGGCGGGGCACGCTCTGCTGGGAGTGCGCTGGTGCCCCGAGGACCCGCTCCACAAGGTCACGATCCTGCCCCGCGGCAAGGCGATGGGCGTTGCCTACTTTGCGCCCGACAGCGACCGGCACCTCCACTCGAAGCGCTATCTCGAGGGCCAGATCCTGAAGGCGCTCGGCGGCCGGGCCGCAGAGGAAGTGCTGTTCGGTGCCGATCAGGTCACCAGCGGCGCCCGCAGCGACCTGCAGCACGCAACCCGAATCGCGCGGGAAATGGTATACCACCTGGGAATGGGCGAGACCGCAGGCCTGATGGTCTACGACGCCGATTCACCGCCGAGCGATGCGGTGCGCGGGCTGATGGACCGTGAGGTCCGCGCGCTGATCGACCGGCTGTATCAGGTTGCGCTGGCAACTGTGCGAAAGGACCGGGAACAACTGGTGGCCCTGGGTGAGGCGCTGCTGGAGCACGAGACGCTGGACGGGAGCGAGGCGGTAGCGTTACTGAACGACGATTGAGTCGCGAGTCACCAGTCGCGAGTCACGAGTCGCGAGTCACGAGCGGACTCACCCGCGACTTGTGACTCGCGATTTGTGACTCAGCCCCCGAAGTTCACCTCCACCGTCGTCCCCCCCTCGCCGCTCTCCACTGTCACCACCGCTCCCCAGCTCTGCACCAGTCGCTTCACTATCGCGAGGCCCAGGCCCGAACCGCTGGTGTTGGTCGAGAACCGGGGCTCGAAGACCCTGGGCAGCAGCTCCGGTGGAATGCCCACCCCATCGTCGCTCACGGCCATCAGGCCAGGCCCGACCCGAACCCCGACCCGGGTTGCACCGGCGGCGCGCGCGTTCTCCAGCAGGTTGACCAGCACTTCCTTCACTTCATCCCTGCGTGCTGCCACCGTGACGCCCGCATCCGCCTCAAGTTCGACCTTCGCCGCCTCATCCTCGCCCGCGAGGGTGTAGAGCTGCAGAACCTCTGCGGAGACCGCTCCCAGGTCCACTTGCTCCAGCGGCTCGGGTGCCTCCGCCGGTGCCGCGAATCGGCTGAATGCGCGGGCGATGGTATCCAGCCGGTCAATCTCTGAAAGGATTCGGCTGCTGGTCTCGTCCAGCAGCGCACCAAAATCGGCCCCACCCCTCCTGTATACCCGTTGAAGGTGCTGGATCCCGAGCCGCACCGGGGTCAGTGGATTCTTGATCTCGTGCGCCACCTGCCGAGCCATTTCGCCCCAGGCCAGCACCCGCTCCGCCCGCGACACATCGGTCACATCGGTCATCGCCAGCACGATGCCGCTCAGCTCGCTGCCCAGCGGCGCGATCTCCAGCGACACCCGGCTCTCGCCGACGGTGAACTCCACGGCATCGCGAGTGGCGGCCGGATCGGCGAGCGCGCGGGTCACCTCCTCGCCCACATCTTCCCACACCGGGGCGAGCTGGTCCACGAACTGGTCGTCTTCGGTCAGGTCAGCCTGCAGCAACTCCCGCGCGCTTCGGTTGGCCAGCATCACCCTGCCTTCGGGATCCAGCGCCACCACCCCGGTAGTCACTGTGGCCAGCACCGTCGCCGTGCGCCGTCGGGCCTGCTCCAGTGCGGCCTGGCTGGCGCGAACATCGGCTGCCATCCGCTGAAATGCGCCGAAGACCGGCTCGAACTCCACCGGTGGCACCGAGGTTGGCAGAGGTGTTGCTTCCCCCTGCCCCAGCGCTATCGCGGAACGTCGGAGGTCCGCAACCGGCCTGCTGAGCGCGCGTGATGCCACTCGCGCACCCGCCACCGCTGCCGCGATCCCGGCAAGCGTCGCCAACAGCAGCACGAACGCAAGCTCTCGCTGCTCTCCATCGTCATCCAGGGCGACACCCGGCTGCGGCGTAGCCAGTATCCCGATTCCGCTGGGCGGCCCGAACTCAACCACCCTGAAACCGACCCGGTCGGCCAGCTCGGGCACCGCGCCGGTGCGCATTACTTCCTGCTCGCCGTCCAGCGCCAGTGCCTGGAACGCACCGGGGTCCATCAGCGGCGGAATGATGCCGAGGTCGCCCAGTACCGGCGCGCTGGCGGCCACGAGCGAACCGCCGCGGTAGAGCGCCAGGTCGGCGTTGACCCGCTCGCCAAGGCCTGCCAGGGCCTGGTCCACCGGCGCCCCCGGCGAACGAAGCAGGTCCTGAGCTCCCTGCGCCGCATCACGAAGAGTCTGGGCGATCAGGAGGTCGCGCCCGCGTCGCGTCTCGTCACCGAAGTGCGAGAATGACCAGAGGGCAAAGGCAACTGTGGGGAGCACGAAGAAGAGTCCGAGCGCCAACGCCAGCCGCAACCGGAACGAACCCGGCAACCGGTGCCAACCGAACTTGAGGAAGGTCGCCCCGCTCAACACCCTGAGCCCCAGCCATACCGCCGCAAGGACAGCCGCATCCAGCACCAGAAAGAGCAGCCCCCGTACTGCTATCGACCACGGCGAGCTCAGCGTCACACGGGCTGTCACCTCACGCACGCCGCCTGGTAGAGGTATCGGCTGGACCAGGCGGAGGATCCTGCCATCCCTGCGCCAGCCTGAGGAGCCGATGGGAGTCGCCTCGTCCAGTCGTGGACCCAGCAGCAGCTGGTAGCCGTGCGCCGGGCGCGACCCCGGCGCGAGAAGATGACCCAGCCTCCCGCGGGCGATGAGCGCGGTGCGGGGTGCGGCTACCACAACCAGCGCGCGCCCGCCCGGTAGCTTCCGCGCCAATACGTGGTGCACGCCAGGCGCCGCCTCCACCAGCCGTATGTCCAGAGCCCCCGCGCTGTCGGGAAGCTCACGCGCGATGGCGTGGAGTACGTCGGTGGGGACGCTCAGCGAGTCGAGCGCAAGCCGGGCAGTCGCTCCGGCGGTATCGGAAAAAATCATCAGCTCGACCGGGAACTGACGCGTCGCGAGTTCGGAGCCCTGCCACAGCGCATACAGGTCCGCGGCGGTGGAAGGCGCCGCAACCCGTCCGGCGTCTCGCGCAAGGGCGGCGAGCGCGGGAACCGCGAATGGATCGGGCCCCTCGGCCAGCCGGGACACATCGGCCTCGGCCGCCATCGGGGCCGACTCAGCATGCACCCGCCAGAGCTCGAGCGAAGCGAACGAGCCCAGCGTCACGGCAATCGCGCCCAGGGTCACCGGCGCCCGCGAAGGCAGCACGGCCAGCCCGATCGCCACGGCATACACCAGCAACAGCAGTGCGGGCCACTCCCTGCCCGGGCTCCAGATGAGCGTCAGGCCCAGGCTCAGCACAGCAGCGAGGACCGCGCCTGTGACCGACCAGAGCCCCCGGCCCGGAGCCGAAATCCCTCGCAACATGGCGGCAGCGGCAAGCGCGAACGGGGCCGCTATCAGCAGCAGACTCAGCTGCCACAGAATCCACTGCCCCAGCGTGGGCGCAGGTGGCATCGAGGTGAGTGCTCCGGCGAAGTGCCAGAGTGCCAGCGCCGAAATCAGCGTCAGCGCCGCCGCCGCCAGCCCCGCCAACGCTCCGGTGCGCGGCGGGCGGCGCCAGAGCCATACAGTGCCCAGCAGGAGGAAGAGCCCTGTCAGAGCAAGGGTACCGGAAGATTCCGAGAAGGGGCCGAGAATGGTCTCGCGCAGCTGGGCCGCGCCGGAAGATTCGGGAAGCCCCAGTAGCACTCCCGCGGGTGCGCGGGCTGCCAGCCAGAGGAGGCCGGCAAAGAGTATCGTTCGGGGCCCTGGTAATCGGGCGATGGCCAGCGCCGCCAGCATCGCTGCAACAGCCAGCGCGAGGGCCACCCGGCCTCCCCTGAGGAGCACCCGGGCGCGCGCCTCTGCCTGCGACGGCGGGACCGGCTGGACGCTGAACAGCAGGCGGTCGCCGGCGGTGGTGGGTTCGGCGTAATCGAAAACATCGGCGTCGTCGCGAAGGTCGGCGCCCGCGGGATGAACCAGGATACCGACCTCGGTGGAGCGCCTAAAACGGGCCGCGACGCTCCGGTCGCGATCAGCGACAGCGGAGTCCGCCCATATGAGCACGCTCGCCACCGCGGTGCCGGCTTCCGAGTGGCGGCGGGTCTCCAGTAGCACGTAGTTTCCGGTGACCCGCACCGCCACCGAATCACCGGTCGGTCGTGGCAGGAGCCGATGGCGTCCCGCCCAGGCCCATGGCGCACCGGACTGGTCCAGGATGGAGACCGCCATCTCGGCGCCGCTCGACGGAACCGCGGCGTCGAGCGCGCGGAAGGCGGAAGCCCTGTCCAGCGAGGATGCCGCGTCGGCAATCCGGGCGAGCCGGCTGGCGCCACGGAGCGCCCGCCGGAGTTCGCCGCCGACGCTGTTACCGTAGGCCTCGAGCCGGCGCTCACGTTCCGAGGGCCACTCGCGGTCGATCGCGCGAGCGGAGAGCGCTGTGCGAACCGACTGCAGCGCCAGCAGGGCGAGCAGCAATGCAAGCAGCCAGCGGGTGCGGGTACGGCGCTGCAGCACCAGTACCGCGGCACCAGCCGCGAGCGCCGCGGCCAGCCAGGCCCAGAGCAGCGACGATCCGCGCAGCCACTCGGCGGTGGCCAGCGCCACCGCGAGCACCACCACCACCCACCAGCGATCCACATGCCTCACGAAGGCCGTCCCTGGAGAATGAAGGAGATGAACCCCGGACAACTGCGGGAGCATCTCGAGGCGCGGCCTGCACTCATCGTGCCGGTCGGCACCACTGAGCAGCACGGACCCCACCTGCCGCTGGGCTGCGATACAATAATCGTGGAGCGATTGGCGGATGACTTGTCGGCCGAGTCCGGCGTCCCGCGGACCCCGACAGTGGAGTACGGAGTACATACCCCGACGCCGTCGTTTCCCGGCGGCGCCTCGGTATCGCGCAAGACGCTGCACCGCGTCATGAACGAACTTATCGAGTCATGGGAGGTGGGGGCAGGAGTCCGCCAGTTCCTGGTCCTCACGGCCCAGGCCAACGACGCCCACCAGGAGGCGCTCAGCACCATCCGCACCGAGGTCAGCCGCGTCCTTATGGTGGACATCTTCGCGCTCGATTTCACCGGCCTTCTGGAGCGGCCCGACCTGCCGGTCCAGGGCGGCGAACTCGACACCTCGCTCCTGCTGCACATAGCGCCGGATCTCGTTCGCATGGACCTGGCGCAGGACTTCCTGCCGCCGTCCGGACGCGGCGGGTTCCGGCCCGGCTCCAGCTCGCGCCTGCCGGCGGGATTTCCCGGCTCGGTGGGATATCCCTCGCTGGCCACAGCCGAGAAGGGCGAACGGCTGTATACTTTCCTGATGGATCAGGTACGCCGATGCCTGCAGCAATGCTGACACCCTGGAGTTCACGCATGCGCCTCGCAGCCCTGCTGCTCGTGCTTGCCGTCCAGCCCGCGTTTGCGCAGGCGGGGGGGCGAGTGCTGGTGGTTTCCCGGGGCGGCGCCGAGATCGGCCGGGAGCAATTCACCCTGACCGACGGACGCGACCGCGATGCCGAGGGTACGACTCTGGTCGTGTCCAGCGCCTACCCCGGCGAATCACCGGTGCAGAACCTCGACATCAAGCTGCAGCGTGACGGAGCGGGCCAGCTGGTTCTCTTCCAGATGGACCTGAAGAGCGCTGCCGGCACGACCCATATCCTTGCCGCTGGGCGGGGTGCGCGGCTGTTGCTCCAGACCGTGGCCGAGAACGAGAAGGCAGGCCGGGAGTTGCCGGGTGGCAACAATCTGGTGCTGCTGGACAGCCAGGCGCTGGTGCTCTATCAGGCCGTGGCGGACCTCGCCACCGAATCCGGAGCGCGGGTAACCGCCGTCGAGCCCCGCACCGGCGGACGCTCTCAGATCACCGCCACCCGGGCAGCCGATGGCAGCATTGCGCTCACGGGCGGAGTCACCGGGACCTTGAAGGTGGACGCGCAGGGCCAGCTCACCAGTGTCGAACTGCCGTCGTCAGGAATCTCCGCCCAGGTACGCTGACTTCCCAGCGTCCGCAACTCACGACCTCACATCGTTATGCGCGGTTGTCGTCGCAAGGTGAAACCTTGGGGAGGCACCGCCCGTAAGTCCATCCGACTCTGCCACCTGACGAGGAAATTCCGCATGGCCCGACCTGTCGCCGCTCGCGCGCTGCCCATGATCCCGATGCTACTGCTCCTGCCGCTGCCAATGCTGGCGGCGCAGGACACGTCGGCCGTGCGCCCAGCACCCGTGGCGTCGCTGACCCTGGCCCAGGCACTCGAGACCGCGGCGGCCAATAGCCCGGCCTATCGCAGCGTGCTCAACGATGCGGGTCCGGCCCGCTGGGGAGTGCGCAGCGCATGGGCCTCCGCGGTGCTGCCTTCCGCGTCAGTGTCGACCGGGATGGGGTACAACGGTGCCGGCAGCTCGACCTTCGGCGGCACCGAGTTTCGGCAGACGTCGCCGACACTGACCTCCAATTACTCGATTGGCCTTTCGTGGGAGCTCAGCGGACAGACCCTTACGGCGCCTGGGCGCGCCCGGGCCAATGCCCGCGCCGTCAACGAGAACATCGCAGGTGCAGGGGTGCAACTTCGGGCTGACGTCACCCGTCAGTACCTGCTGGCGCTGCAGAACGAAGCCCAGGTGGCGGTGGCACGGGAGCAAGTTTCCCGCAACCAGGATTTTGTGAGGCTGGCCCAGGCGCGGTACGACGTGGGCCAGGCGACGCTGCTGGATGTGCGACAGGCCCAGGTCACCAAGGGAACCTCGGATGTGGCCCTGCTTCAGGCGCTGCAGTCTGCCTCCGACGCCAAGCTGGAGTTGTTCCGGCTCATGGGCGTTGAGATACCGGCCGACCCCGCCCGGATCGCGTTGCCGGACAGCTTTCCGGTTTCGGATCCGGCGTGGGAACTCGGGACACTGCTGGCCACCGCGGATGAGCAGAACCCTGACGTGCGTGCCGCCGTGGCCCGCGAGGACGCGGCCAGTTCGCAGCTGACCGCTGCCAAGAGCCAGTACCTGCCCCGGCTGAGCGTGAGCGCCGGATGGAGCGGGTTTGCCCAGGAATTCACCGACGAGGAACTCCTGCTGAGCGGGCAGCTGGCGGGGGCTCAGGGTGGGTATGCGGCGTGCCTGGACAACAACGTCATCCGGTCCAACGCCGGCCTCTCCACCAGCAACTGCCTGGCGTCGAACGGGCTGATCGACCCCAACACGCTGGATCCGGCGGTGGTGAGTGCTTTCCGGGAAAACAACAATGTCTTCCCGTTCAACTACACCCGCTCGCCCTTCGGCGCGTCGCTGTCGATCTCGCTGCCGATTTTCACCGGGTTTTCCCGGCAGCTGCAGGTGGCAGAGGCCGGGGCCGCCCGTGAGGATGCGGACGAGGCGGTCCGGGCGCAGCGGCTGCTGGTTCGTTCGGCGGTGCGCAGCCGGTTCGCCGCGGTACACACCGCGCACAGCTCGATAGCGGTGCAGGCAGCCGCTCGCGACGCCGCGCGGGAGCAGTTGCGGCTGGCGCAGGACCGCTATCGGGTGGGCAGCGGCACCGCGCTGGAACTGGCCGACGCCCAGGCCGCGGTGCAGCGGGCCGAGGGCGACTACGTCAACGCCGTCTACAGCTATCACATCGCCATCGCGGACCTTGAAGCCGCGGTTGGCCGTCCCCTTCGCTGACGAGGATCGGACATGACCCGCAGGACAAAGTTCGGAATTTTCGGGGGCATAGCCCTGGTCGTCGTGGTGGGACTCTTCATGATGAGTCGCTCGCGCCGCGCCAACGCCGCCACGGAAGTCCGCATGGACACCGTGGCGACCCGGGACCTGGTTGCGGCCGTGACGGCAAGCGGCCGGATCGAGGCCAAGTCCCAGGTGGACATCAGCGCTGACATCACCGGCCGGATCATCCAGATCGGGGTGAAGGAGGGCGACTGGGTGACCAGGGGCCAGTTCCTGATCCAGATCGATGCGTCGGAGTATCAGGCGGCGGTGTCACGGGCGGAGGGGCTGGTCGCATCCAGCCAGGCGTCAGTGGTCCAGGCGCGCGCCAACCGCGACCAGGCCAAGCGGGCCGCGGATCGGGCCAGGGAACTGGCCAAGGCCGGTCCCAACCTGATCGCGCCGGAGATGGTCGAGCAGGCGATCACTGCGCACGAGGTCGCGGACGCCAACCTCCGCGCCAGCGAAGCCACCATGGACCAGGCCCGCGCGGGATTGCGGCAGGCCCAGGAGCAGCTGTCGAAGACCCGCCTCGTCGCACCGATGGCTGGCCGGGTGGTGCGGGTGGCGAAGGAAGTGGGCGAGGTCGCGGTCCAGGGCACCTTCTCCAGCGAGCAGGCGCTGCTGGTGACCATCGCCGACCTGTCGGTCATCCAGGCCAACGTGAAGGTGGACGAAACCGACGTGGTGCGCCTGACCGAGGGCGATTCGGTCGAGGTGACCATTGACGCCTTCCCCGACAGCACCTTCGCCGGCCGGGTCACCAAGGTGAGCAACAGCGCACTACTCTCGGCCACCGCCACGGCCAGCGGCTCGACCGACCAGGCGGTCGACTTCGAGGTCGAGATCACCCTCGACAATCCGCCGGCCGACATCCGGCCCGACCTGAGCTGCACCGCGCGGATCGTCACCGACGTGCGGGAGGACGTCATGAGCGTGCCGATCATTGCGCTCACCATTCGCGAGAATACTCCCCTTCCCTCCGAACGGGGGGCGGGATCGACCGAGCTGACCGACGCCGACACCACGCGGCCCTCAGGCGCGCGGGGCGACAGCGGCGGCAAGCGCCCCGAGTCCGAGGGGGTGTTCGTGGTCCAGAACGGCATGGCGACCTTCCGCCCGGTAAAGGTCGGGATCGCCGGTGACGAGCATTTCGAGATCCTGAGCGGCCTCGAGGTGGGAGACAGCATAGTCTCAGGCACTTACCAAACCATTCGCGACCTGCGCGACAGCACCCGAGTGCGGGCCCTGCCGGCCAGCATGCCCGGCGCTGGGGGAGCGAGCAGCTGATGCAGCCTGACATCATCCGGATTGAGGGGCTCGAGCGCCGCTACGACATGGGCGGCGAGATCGTCCACGCGCTGCGAGGAGTGTCGCTCAGCATCAGCCGGAACGAATACGTCGCCATCATGGGCCCGTCAGGATCAGGCAAGTCCACCATGATGAACGTGCTCGGCTGCCTCGACACTCCCGACGCCGGGAGCTACTGGCTCAACGGCCAGGAAGTATCGAAGCTCTCTGACGATGCACTGGCACGGGTCCGGAACAAGGAGATCGGCTTCGTGTTCCAGACCTTCAACCTGCTTCCCCGCGCATCGGCGCTGCACAACGTGGAACTGCCGCTGGTATACGCCGGCATTTCCACCTCCGAGCGAAACGAGCGGGCCAGGCGGGCGCTCACCCGAGTGGGGCTGGGCGACCGCATGCACCACCGGCCCAACGAGCTGTCGGGCGGCCAGCGCCAGCGGGTGGCCATCGCCCGCGCCCTGGTCAACCAGCCGAGCATCCTGCTGGCCGACGAGCCGACCGGAAATCTCGACAGCACCACCAGCGAGGAGATCATGGCGGTTTTCGCCGAGCTCCACCAGGAGGGACAGACGGTCATCATGGTGACCCACGAGCCCGACATCGCCGAGCATGCGGAGCGGGTTGTAACGCTGCGCGACGGCCGGGTCGAATCGGACCGCCTCAACCAGGAAAGCGCGGCCTGAAGTGCGGCTGATCGAAGCCATCCGCATGGCGCTCCGCAGCATCTGGGCCCAGAAGCTCAAGAGCTTCTTCTCGCTCATCGGTGTGCTGATCGGCGTCACTTTCCTGATTGCGGTGGTGTCGATCGTGCAGGGCATGAACGTCTACGTCGAGTCCGCGGTCACCGACGAGGTGGGCGGGGTCAACAGCTTTCAGCTGCGCCAGCGGCCCAATTTCACGGGCGGCGACGTGGAGGAAGAGCAGTGGCGCAACTGGTGGCGCAGGCCCCGCATCAGCTATGACGACGCCGAGTACCTGCGTGAACGAATGACGGTGCCAGCCACGTTCGCCAACTACTGCGCCGACCGCGTGACCCTGGAGTACGGCGGCAAGCGGGCCAAGGACATCGAGCTCCGCGGCACCGAGGAGTCCTACTTCGACCTCAAGGCCTACGAGCTCCACGCAGGACGGGTCTTCGTCCGGCAGGAAGTGACCACGGGTGCAACCGTGGTGCTCCTCGGATTCGAGGTGGCGGAGCGCCTCTTCGAGGGAGAGGACCCGCTCGGCAAGTCGGTCAAGATCGCCGGAATCCCCTACCGGGTCATCGGGGTGGTGGAGACCCAGGGAACGCTCTTCGGCATGTCGCAGGACAAGTTCGCGATCATGCCCTACAGTGCCCCCGGGCGGCGGCTTATCTGCCCGCTCAACGTGATGGACCAGCTGATGATCCGCCCCGACAATCCGCAGCACCTCCAGGCCGCGGTGGGCGAGGTCGAGGCGCTGATGCGCGCGCGCCGCCAGCTCAAGCCGGACGAGGAGAACAACTTCACCATCGAGACCGCTGATGAAGCACTTGATTTCTGGGAGAAGATCTCCACCGTGCTGTTCACCGCGCTCCCTCTGCTGGTGGGGATCTCGCTGGTGGTGGGCGGCATCGTGATCATGAACATCATGCTGATGGCGGTGTCGGAGCGGACCCGGGAGATCGGCATTCGCAAGGCCATCGGCGCCAAGCGGGGGGACATACTCTCGCAGTTCGTGGTGGAGGCCGCGACCCTGTCGGTCACCGGCGCCGCGATCGGCATTCTCGCGGGGCTGGGGCTCGCCTTCATCGTGAAGGCCCTCACCCCCTTCCCCGCCGCCGTGGCACCATGGTCCATCGGACTGGGAGTCACGCTGGGCATCATAGTGGGAGTGGTGGCGGGCGTGTATCCCGCCATCCGGGCGTCCAGGCTGGACCCGATCACAGCGCTGAGGGCTGAGTAAATGGCAATCGGCACCACACTCACCAGGATGGCCGAGGGCGTCGGCATCGCCCTCGACTCGGTTCGTGCCAGCAAGGTGCGCGCATTCCTCACCATCCTGGGCGTCGCCATCGGCGTGATGGTGGTCATCGCCATCGGGTCGGCCATCACCGGCATCAACCGGAGCGTCACCGGCATGCTGGAGAGCGCGGGGCCGAAGACGTTCTTCGTGTTCCGGTTCTTCCGCGATGGCATCCAGATTTCCGACGGGTCTGACGAACTCTCGCCCTGGCGCCGCAACCCCTGGCTCACGGTGGAGGAGGCCGAGCTCATCCGGCGGTTGCCATCGGTCCGGGACGTGTCGGTCTCCGAAGGCACCGGAGGGCCCGTGAGCTACGGGACCACCGACCTCACGGGTGTCAACATCGCTGGCTTCGGCCCCGCCTGGGTGCTGGTCAACGGCGGCGAAATCCGGGCAGGACGAAGCTTCACTCCAGTGGAGTACGCGGCCGGGGCCCACGTGGCCGTTATCAACGACAAGCTCGCCGAGCAGCTCTTTCCCGGGCTGGACCCGATTGG
Organism: uncultured Gemmatimonadota bacterium; assembly: GCA_946479805.1. The sequence continues at coordinate 16,728 of CAMLHP010000012.1, forward strand.
CAGGCGGATCAAGATCTTCGGCCAGCCGTTCACCGTGGTGGGGCTGCACGTGGAGGCCTCGTCGCTCTTCGGCGGCGGCGGCGACCCCCGCCTCGCGATGCCGCATACCACCTTCACCAAGGTGGCGGATTACTGGAAGGGATGGATGGACATCGCGGTGCTGCCCACCGACGAGGCGACGGTGGACGACGCCCAGGACGACGTGATCGGTGCACTTCGCGGATCCCGCGGACTCAAGCCGGGCGAGGAGAACAATTTCGCGGTCGTCACCCAGGACCGGTTCCTCGCGATGTGGAGCAAGATCACCGGCGGGTTCTTCATGGTGATGATCGCCCTGTCCAGCGTGGGCCTGATGGTGGGCGGCGTCGGCGTGGTGGCGATCATGATGATCTCGGTGACCGAGCGCACCCGCGAAATAGGTGTGCGCAAGGCCCTGGGAGCCACCCGGGGCGAGATCATGTTCCAGTTCCTGGTGGAGGCCGCGACCCTCACGCTCATCGGGTGCGTTGCCGGCATCGGGCTGGGTGCGCTGATCGCTTGGGGGGTCCGGAGCTGGTCGCCGATTCCGGCCCAGGTCCCTGTCGGCTCGGTGGTGGCGGCGGTGCTGGCGTCGATCCTCACCGGAGTGGTGTTCGGGCTCTACCCTGCTTCCAAGGCTTCCAGACTCGATCCGGTGGAAGCTCTCAGATACGAGTGAGAAGTGAGAAGTGAGAGGCCACCCCCTCCCCCTTCTCACTTCTCACTTCTCGCTTTTCACTGGTAGCTTGTAGCATGTCTTACCTTGAGGCCCTCCGCCTGGCGCTCCACGCCATCGCCGGCAGCAAGCTTCGATCCTTCTTCACTCTCCTTGGAATAATCGTCAGCGTCGGATTTCTGGTGGCCGTCGTGGCCATCATCCAGGGCATGAACGCGTATGTCCGCGAGAACCTCACCAGCGCCATAATCGGCACCAATGCCTTCCAGGTTCGGCGTGATCCGATAGCACCCGGCCTTCTGGACGAGGAAACCATCCGCGCAATAGCGCGCCGGCCCCGCATCACCCGCGGCGATGCCGCTGCGCTCGAGGCCGCCCTCCCGGATGCCTACGCAGTGGCGCTCCAGTCGGGCTACCCCACTCCCACAGCCGATGTTGTCTGGAGGAGCGAGCGGCTGCGCAGCGTCATGATCTTCGGCGTGACGCCGCCATACCAGCTGGTCCAGGACTACAGAATCGCGGCTGGAGAGGCCCTAGCCGATCCCGACGTGCGCGAGCGGCGGCAGGTCGGGGTGCTGGGATGGGACGTCGCGGACAAGCTGTTCGGAAACGCCGAGAGCGCCGTCGGGAAGAAGATCAGGGTGGGGGGGCGCGAGATCCGGGTCAAGGGAGTCATGCAGGCAAAGGGCCGGGTGCTGGGGCAGTCGTTCGACGCCTACATCCTGCTGCCGATCTCGTCGTTCGAGTCGATCTACGGGAGGCGCCTCACCACCGTCGTATCGGTCAAGCTGCGCGATGCGGAATCCATCCCGGGCGCGATGGCCCGCGCCGAGGAAGCGATGCGCCTGTCGCACCGGCTGAGGCCCGGCCAGGACAATGACTTCACGATCGACAAGGCCGACGCGCTGATGGACTTCTGGCAGAACCTCACACGGCTGCTCTTCACGATAGTGCCGGCGGTGGTGTGCATCGGGATCGTGGTGGGCGGGATCGTCATCATGAACATCATGCTCATGACGGTGAACGAGCGGACCCGCGAGATCGGCATCAGGAAGGCGATAGGCGCCCGGCAGCGCGACATCCGGCGGCAGTTCCTGGTAGAAGCCGTCTGCCTTTCGGCGATGGGCGGCCTGCTGGGTGTTGCCGCCGGCGCGGCACTCGCCGCCGTGGTCGGCGGGCTGTCGCCGCTCCCCGCGCGGGTCACGGGATGGAGCGTTGGCCTCTCGCTCCTGCTTGGCGCCGGGACCGGCATTCTCTTCGGCGTATATCCCGCAGCCCGCGCCGCGCGGCTCGACCCCATCACCGCCCTCCGCGCCGAATGAACCTGCTCATGTCGGCGGCGCGCTTCGCGCGGTCCACTTCCGAGGGCGCCGCCTTCGCGTTCACCTCGCTCAGGTCCAACAAGATGCGGTCGGCCCTGACGATCCTCGGAGTGGTCATCGGGGTGACCACCGTCATGGCCATGGCGAGCATCGTGCAGGGCGTGCGCTCGCAGATCATGAACACGATCGAGGTGGCGGGACCGACGACATTCTACGTGATGCGGTTCTTCTCCCAGACGCCCATCGATCCCCAGAACCTGCCATACGAAGTGCGGATCCGACCGGTGCTCTCGCGATCCGATGCGGAGGCGCTGGGCCGGGTGGACGAGATCGCGTATGCCGGGCTCTGGATCCAGCTGTTCCAGCGGTTGGAGTACCAGGGGACGCGCAGCCAGCTTCTGACCCTGTTCGCAGCCGACAACCACTACATGGATGTGCAGGGTGGCACCCTCCTGCGGGGCCGGTTCTTCTCCCCGGGGGAGCTGGCCGGTGATCCGGTGATGGTGCTGGAGGAGGAAGTGGCCAACTTTCTCTTCGGCCGGATCGATCCGCTCGGCCGCACCCTACGGGTGGCCGGGCAGCCATTCAAGGTGGTGGGCATCTACCAGAAGCCCGACAACATCTTCGAGCCGCCCAGCCAGGAGATTGGCGGGATCGTCCCCTACGAGACGGCGCGACGGCAGTTCCAGTACGACGAGACCAACGCGCTGTTCATCACGGTGATGCCAAGACCCGGCATCTCGGCGGAGATGGCCCAGGACCAGGCCATAGTGGCGCTACGCCGGGCGCGGCAGCTCCGCCCGGGCGAGGAAAACACCTTCGACCTGCTGGGGCAGGACAAGATCCTCGAGACAGTGGACGGGCTGACGTCGGTCTTCTTCCTGGTGATGGTCGCGCTCTCCGGAGTGGCGCTGCTGGTGGGAGGGATCGGCGTCATGGCCATCATGATGGTGTCGGTCACCGACCGCACCCGTGAGATCGGGGTGCGGATGGCGCTGGGAGCCACCCGGCGGGAGATTCTCTGGCAGTTCCTGGTGGAGGCCGCCACCCTGACCCTGATGGGGGGACTGCTGGGCGTGGTCGTGGGACTCGGCACCGGCGAGCTGCTCAAGGGCCAGCTGGGGCTCGAGTCCCGGGTGCCGCTCTGGAGCGCGATAATGGCGGTGAGCGTAAGCATCGGCATCGGGCTCACGTTTGGCCTCCTGCCAGCCAATCGCGCCGCGCGGATGGACCCGGTCGAGGCGCTGCGGCACGAGTAGTCGTGAGGCATGATGCATGAGGCGCGAGGCGCCAGCTGAGCCGAGGTGGACGTGCACGGAAGCGCGCCAGGAGCATCTCCCGCGGGACCTGAATCGGAGTGTCGAATGCGCGTACTGCTTGCAGGATTCCTCGCCCTGGCCCTGGCCTGCGATGGCGCTCCCGAGCGGGGAGCGGTCGGCGGCTCCAGCGCAGACATGAGCCAAGCCACGGAGCCGGTCATGCGGGCCGGACCCATGCCGGAAGAGATGGCGCGCGGTGTCCCGGCCCCGGCACCTGTGCCCTCACACGCTACGCCCCCGGCCAGCGACTCGCTGCCTCCCCAGATGCTGATTCGCACCGGCGATGCCAGCGTCGAGGTGGACTCGCTCGAGATTGGCGTGGCTGCGCTCCAGGCACTGGTGTCCCGGGTGCGAGGACACGTCGGCAACACCGGCTACAGCGGCGGACGGGGCCAGATGCGCGAGGCCTCGCTTCAGCTCCGCATTCCTGCCGGGCGCTTCGAGGAAGTCCAGGCCGGGCTGGGCGACATTGGCACCGTGGAATATTTCAACGTCGCCGTGCAGGATGTGGGTGAGGAGTACGTGGACATGACCGCCCGGCTCGAGAATGGACGGCGACTGGAGCAGCGGCTGGTGCAGCTGCTGGCTACCCGCACCGGAAAGCTCGAGGACGTGCTCGCGGTGGAACGCGAACTGGCACGGGTGCGTGAGTCGATCGAGACCGCCGAAGGCCGGCTCCGCTACCTGCGCAACCGGGTGGCGCTCAGCACCCTGACGGTGCGGCTGCACGAGCCGGCTCCGATCATCGGCGGCAGCGGCGGTGGCGGGATGCTGGTGGAGTCGTTCCGGAGTGCCTGGCGCAACTTCGTCCGTTTCGTGGCCGCATTCATCGCCAGCGCCGGGGTGTGGATCCCCATGGTGATCATCGGCGCCGGAGTGGTCTCGGGCATCCGCTGGTGGCGGCGCCGGCAGACATCGTAGAGCGTTTTCCACATGAGGACACGAGGACGCGAAGAACTGCAACGACAACCACGGAGCCACGGAGGACGCGGAGAGCTCGAGTGGTTGCTTTTGCTTTTGTTCGCGTCCTTCGCGCCTTCGAGTTGAGTGACCAACTTATCCGACCTGGGAGCCCGCTAGTAAATGAGCGTTGATCTGCTGGCCATCGCGGCACACCGCGATGATGTGGAACTCACCTGCGGCGGCACGCTGATTCGCGCCGCGGACCAGGGCTACACCACTGGCATCCTCGACCTCACCCAGGGCGAGACCGGCACCCGGGGCAGTGCCCAGCTGCGGGCGGAGGAAGCGGCCAGCGCCGCCCGGGTGCTGGGCGTCAGTGAGCGACGGAACGCCCAGCTCCCCGACGCCCACCTCGCCAACAACGACGAGACCCGCCGGGTGGTGGTGGGGCACATCCGCCACTTCGCTCCCAGAGTCGTCATCCTGCCGTATGCTGTCGGCCGCCACCCCGATCACCGCATTGCGTCAGAGCTGGGGCGGGATGCCTGCTTCCTGTCGGGCCTCGCCCGCTATGACGCAGGCGGCGCGCCCCATCGCCCGCACAAGATTCTCTACGCACTCGCCTACCGCGAGGACCCGGTGCAGCCGACCTTCGTGGTGGACATCTCCGACCAGTTCGAGCGCAAGATGGAGGCGATCCACTGCTACGCCAGCCAGTTTGACGGGGCCCGCGCAGCAGGCGAGATCTTTCCCACCGGCCAGGATCTCTATTCGCTGGTGGAAAGCCAGAGCCGCCACTACGGGTCGCTGATCCGCCGCGGCTTTGGTGAGCCCTACTTCACCCCTGAAACCATGCTCGTCAGCGACGTGGTGGCGCTCGAAGTCCAGAGCATGTAGCCCTCCTCGGCCAGCCCGGCCGCCTCGCCTCAACTCCTTCCCGGGCCTATATTTCGGGGCCATGGCGAACATCCACGTCTACCTCGATCATGCTGCCACCACCCCGGTGCGGCCGGAAGTGCTCGAGGCGATGCTGCCATACCTGGGCAGCCAGAGCTTCGGCAACCCGTCCAGTGCCCACCGCTTCGGCCGGGCCGCGCGTGCGGGGCTCGAGCAGGCCCGCCGCGAGGTGGCCACCGCGCTCGGCGCCGAGCCCAACCAGGTGATCTTCACATCGGGCGGAACCGAGGCCGACAACCTTGCTGTAGTGGGCTCGGCTCTGGCAGCACGAGATCGCGGCCAGCCCATGGTGGCGTGCGTCTCTGCCATCGAGCACAAGGCGGTCCTGGCTGCGGCGCACCACGTCGTTCATCTGGGCGGCGCCGAGGTGATCCTGCCGGTTGGCCCCGACGGAGTGCTTGACTTCGAGGCGCTGGATCGCGCGCTGGAGCGGCAGCCCGCGGTGGTCTCGGTGATGTGGGTCAACAACGAGGTGGGTGTGGTGCAGCCGGTCAAGGAAATCGCGGACCGCTGTTGTGCCGTCGCAGCCGCGTTCCATACCGACGCGGTCCAGGCCTTCGGCAAGGAGGCGATCTCCCTCTCCGACTTCGAGTGCACATTCCTCACCATTTCCGGCCACAAGATCGGCGCGCCCAAGGGGATCGGCGCGCTTGTGGTGCGCGACCGAAAGGCAGTTGAAGCCATCATCCACGGCGGCGGCCAGCAGTTCGGCATCCGCCCCGGCACCGAGAACGTGGCTGGTGCGGTGGCCCTGGGATGTGCCGCCACGATGGCGGTGGCAGAGCGGGAAGCCGAACGTGCGAGGCTCACCCGGTTGCGTGACGAACTCATCTCGCGACTCCGCGCTGCCGTGCCGGACATCCATGTCACGGCCGAGTCGTCAACCCGCGCGGTCAACATCGTGAGCGTGTCGGTGCCTGGCGCCGAGAGCGAAGCCATGCTGATGCACCTGGACCTGGCGGGTGTCGCGGTGTCGGGCGGATCAGCCTGCTCCACCGGTGCTGTGGAGCCGTCGCATGTGCTGATGGCGATGGGTGTGCCGCGGGAACTTGCGCTGGGGACGCTGCGCTTCAGCCTGGGGCACGACTCGACCGCAGATGACATCGCGCGAGCAACCGAGGTCTTCCCTGCCGTGGTGGCGAAGGTGCGGAAGCTTTCCGAGGTGCTGGGCCGTGCGTAAGAAGGTGCTGGTCGCGATGAGCGGCGGGGTTGACAGCTCGGTGGCGGCCGCGCGGCTGGTGGAGCAGGGCCACGAGGTCGTCGCCGCCACGATGAAGCTGTTCTGCCATGGCAGCGACGTGCCCGACCGTCCCTGCTGCTCGCTCGACTCCATCAATGACGCCCGTGACGTCGCCAGCAAGCTTGGCATCCCGCATTACGTGCTGAACCTGGAAGACCGCTTCTCGCTCCACGTCATCCAGAACTTCGTCAGCGAGTATTCCCGTGGCCGCACACCCATCCCGTGCGTGCGGTGCAACTCGTTCACCAAGTTTCGCGACCTGCTGGCGCATGCGGATGCGCTGGGCTGCGACAGCATCGCCACCGGCCACTACGCCATCGCGCGGGACGGGGCGCTTTACCGTGGGCGGGACCGGGCCAAGGACCAGGCGTACTTCCTGTGGGGAATCGACCGGACCGTTGTGGCGCGGATGCTGACGCCGGTGGGAGACCTCTCCAAGGCGGAGACCCGGGCGCTGGCGCGGCAGCTGGGACTCCCGACAGCGGAGAAGCCCGAGTCAGTCGAAATCTGCTTCGTGCCGGACGACGACTATGCCGGAGTGCTGGAGCAGCACCTGCCGGCTGATGCTCCCGCACTCTCGCCCGGGCCGCTGGTCACCGTCGGCGGCGAGGTCGTGGGCGAGCATGACGGCTTCGCGCGGTACACCATAGGCCAGCGACGCGGGCTCCCGGGCGGCGCCAGCGCGCCGCGCTACGTGGTCGAGATACGCCCCGAGACCCGTGAGGTTGTCATTGGTGACGCCGAGGACCTCGACGGCTGGACCATCGTGCTAGAGGAGGTAAACTGGCTGGCCGAGCCCCTGGCGGAGGGGGACCGATGCCAGGTTCAGGCCCGACACCGGGCACTGGCGGTCGACGCCGTCGTGGTCGAGTCGAGCGAACATCGGCTGCGGCTCGCGCTCGACCAGGCGGTGCGTGCCGTGACGCCGGGTCAGTCCGGTGTGCTGTTCGACGCCTCCGACCGTGTGCTCGGCGGTGGTGTGATCTGCTGAGCATCAAGGAGCGAAAACCGTGACCTTCCTCGTGCGCCTGCTGGTCAACGCCACGGCGCTCTTCGTGGCAGCCTGGCTGGTTCCCGGCATCCGGCACGACGGCAGCCTGCTAAACCTGCTTGTCGTCGCACTGCTCTTCGGGCTGGTCAACAGCGTGCTGCGCCCGCTGCTGAAGCTGCTCACCTGCCCGCTAATCCTCCTCACGCTGGGCCTGTTCATCCTGGTGATCAATGCGCTGATGCTCATGACCACCGGCTGGCTCAGCGGCCAGTTCGGCCTCGGTTTTCACGTGGATGGATTCTGGGCGGCGTTCCTGGGTGGGCTGATCATCGGCCTGGTGGGCCTGGTGCTGTCAGTGGTGATTCCCGACGACGAGAAGAGCCCCTAGCCCTTAGCCCCTAGCCCCTGGCCACTTCCCGCCGGTAGTCAGTGCGGCAGGCCCGCCTTCTCTGCGAAGTCCTTGAGCGCGGACTCGGCCTCGCCCGATACCTTCTCCGGCAGGGTTACGTTCACTTCCACCAGCTGATCCCCCCGGCGGCCGTTCTTCTCGATTCCCTGCCCCTTGATCCGGAACTTCCGCCCCGGCTGGGTGCCAGGCGGCACCCTGAGCAGTACCTGCTTGCCATCCAGCGTGCGGACCTTGAGCCGGGTGCCCAGGATGGCCTGCACCATGTTGAGCGGAACCTCGCAGTGGACGTCGAGGCCTTCCCGCCGGAAGAAGCGGTCGGCCTGGACCTGGAAGGTGATGATGAGGTCGCCAGCCGGCGTGCCCGCTCGTCCCGCCTGTCCCTGCCCCTTGAGCCGCACCCGGTCGCCCGGCTCGGTGGCGGAAGGAACGGTAATGAGCACCCTGCGCTCGGTTCGAACCTGCCCTGCGCCCCTGCAGGTAGGGCATGGAACCGACGGAACCTTCCCCCGCCCCCGGCAGCGAGGACACGGCCGGTTGACAGTGAAGGTCCCCTGACCGAACGCGATGGTGCCCCGCCCGTTGCATTCAGGGCAGGTATCGAGGGTCGCGCCCGGCGCCGCTCCGCTGCCCTTGCATGTGTCGCACGGCTCGGTGACCGGTAGCGTGACCGGCACCTTTCCCCCCAGCGCCGCCACCCTGAACGGAACTTCGACTACAGCCTCGAGGGTCTCGCCCCGCGGTTCCTCGCGCCGACCCTTGCCGAAGATCGACGAGAAGATGTCGCCCAGGCCAAAGTTCCCGAGGTCCCCGAACTCGACGTCCTCGGCCTGGTAGGTTCCGCCTCGGGGAGCCCCGGCAGGCCGCCGCGCTGCGCCGTCGAATGCGCCGAGCCGCCGCATCTGGTCGTACTGCTTGCGCTTGGCAGCGTCGGAGAGCGTGGCGTGCGCCTCCGATATTTCCTTGAAGCGCTCCGCCGCCTGGGCGTTGTCGGGGTTGGCGTCCGGATGATACTGCTTGGCCAGCTTGCGATACGCCTTCTTTATGTCGGCGGCGCTGGCGGAGTCGGGGACACCGAGGACCTGATAGAAGTCCCTTGCAGCCACGCTACGCCTGGCCCTGGTCCGCGAACACCTGCACCCGCGCCGGCCGCACCAGGGTTCCCTTGAACCGGTAGCCCGGCTGGAAGGTCGCGCTCACCTCGTGATCCCGGCTGGCGTCGGGCGCGGGAAGCGTGGCCACGGCCTCGTGCTCCTCGGGGTTGAACGGCTGTCCCGCCGGGTCGATGCGCTCCACGCCGGCCGATTCCAGCTCCTTGCGGAACTTCCTGTCGATCATGGTGATGGCCTCCCTCAGCGACTCTGCGCTCACATTGCCGTCACCTTCGGCCAGCCGATCGAGGTCGTCGAGCACGTCCAGCAGACGGCTGATGAAGGCGGCCTGGGCCCGGTCGCTCAGCTCCAGCCGCTCCCGGCCCACCCGCTTCCGGAAATTGTCGAACTCAGCTGCGAGGCGGAGATGGCGGTCGCGGATTTCGTAAAGCTCACGTTCAAGACGCTGGACGGCCTGCTCAGCCGGCTCCATGGGCAGGGCGGCGGGAGGGGCCTCAGCGGTCTCTGGAATCTCGTCCTGGTAGTCGTCCTGCACGGCTCACTCGGGGTTCGGAAGCACGAAATCTAGCAGGGGTGGGACGGAATGGGCGGGTGGACAGGTAGACGGGTAGACGGGTAGACGGGCAGACGGGCAGACGGATACCCGACTACCCGTCAATCCGTTAATCCGTCAATCCGTCTAACCGTCTGGTCGGAGCCGTCTCCAGAGCAGGAACAGGGCCCTCTGTGCCGCCCGCGCCCGCACCTCGGCACGCGAGCCCATGAAGATGTTCTTCGTGGCGCGGACGTCCCCATCCATGGCAGTTGCGAACCAGACGGTTCCTACCGGCTTGTCGGGAGTCGCGCCACCCGGTCCTGCGATCCCGGTGACCGCAACAGACAGGTCGCCGCCCAGCCTCGCGAGCGTGCCCTCCGCCATCTTCCGCGCCACCTGCTCGCTTACCGCGCCGTGCTCCACGATCATCCCGGCCGGCACATCGAGGAGCGTGGTCTTGGATTCGTAGGAATAGCAGACCACCCCACCCTCGAATACGTCAGAACTGCCGGCTATCTCGGTGAGCCGCGCGCCCACGAGGCCGCCGGTGCATGACTCCGCGACGGAGATGCGCTTGCCGGCCTCGCGGGCGCGCTGGAGCACCAGCGAAGCGAGATCGTCCTCCCCCTCGCCATATATCGCGTCGGCGATGCAACTCCGGACCCGTTCCACGCCGGCCGCCAGCCCGTTGTCCGCCACCGATGCATCGGCATCCCAGGCAGTAAGCCTGAGGTCCACACCCGAAACGTTGGGCAGGTAGGCCAGCGTGAGCGGGCCCACCTCGCGTTCCACGTCGCCCAGGCGTTCGGCGACGAGACTCTCGGACACACCGGTCGTCCTGAGCGTCCGGGAGCGAATGACCCTGCCGCCACCCCGGGGCGCCAGCCGGGGCAGTACCTCGGCGCGGAGCAGGTTGGCCATCTCCACCGGAACGCCGGGAAGCATGATCACCAGGCCGCTGGCTCCGTCCGGGAGCCGGCCCTCGAGCCAGAGCCCCGGCGCCGAGCCCCATTGGTTGGGCAGCACGGTGGCGCCCTCGGGGATCTCGGCCTGGGAGCGATTGCTTTCAACCGGTGCCCGGCCGACCCGGCGGTAGCGTTCCAGCAGCTGCTGCCAGAGGTCCTCCCGGAAGACTATTGGCCGGCCGAACAGCTCGGCGACGACGCCCTTCGTCATGTCATCCCGGGTGGGGCCGAGCCCGCCGGTGGTGATGGCCGTTCCGGTGCGATGGACAGCCTCCGATACCGCGTCGCGAATGGCCTCAGGGGTGTCCGGAATCGAAGTGCGCCGGACGATGCGCACGCCCGCCGCAGCCAGCTCCTGCCCCAGCACCGCTGCGTTGGTGTCGATGGTGAAGCCGAGCAGGAGCTCGGAGCCGATAGTTATCAGTTCAGAGTTCATGATCGAGGGTCGAGTCTGGCTTTCGGGGTTTTACCACGAAGGCACGAAGGACACGAAGAAAAGCTACCACGGTCGCTTCCGGTCCTAGCGCAAGCGTTCGCTGATGAGCCGGCGGTAGCGGTACATGTACACCGCGAAGGAGTAGATGGTCAGGATCGCGGCGATGAACAGCACGACTGTCACGAAGGTGCCGTGGAAAGTGTTCCAGAAGTCGGCGAATCGGCTCGTCTCCCAGCCCAGGGGCCGGCGGGCGTCGCGGAAGGCGAACCACAGCATGATTGCGCCGATGAAGATGTTCTGGAACACCGCCTTGAGCTTGCCCTCGTTGCCGGCCGCGATGACGACTCCCTTTCTCTGGGCGTACCAGCGGAAACCGGTCATGGCCAGCTCCCGGCCGATCAGCAGCAGGCAGACCCACAGGGGTATGCTGCCCCAGACGGGAATGTCGTAGAGGTCGTGGCGGGTGCGCGAGATCCAGTAGATGGGTATCAGGGTCGCGAACAGGAGCAGCTTGTCGGCTATGGGGTCGAGCAGCTTGCCCAGGTCCGAAACCTGGCCCCGGCTCCGGGCGAGGTAACCATCGAAGACATCGCTCACCGCGGCAATGATGAACACCACGAAGCAGATCAGCTTGGGCCAGTAGCCCTCGATGAACGGAAGCAGCGCGATCACCGGGGTAAAGGAGATCCGGACGACGGTAATGATGTTGGGGAGGGTCCAGACCGTACGCCGGCTGGCCCGGCGCTCAAGGATGACGTCGGGTACTGGATCCGGGGGCTGCTCGGGCCGGTTCATTGGGTCCCCGCAGATGGAGCACTGCTGCAACTTATCACCCCAGCGTCTTCACCACCGCCTTGCTGATGGACTTGAGGGTG
>CAMLHP010000013.1 GCA_946479805.1 uncultured Gemmatimonadota bacterium
CCTTCCGGCGCGGGAATCGTTGCAGAACTCCCTCCGGCCCGCACTTCACTTGGCCCGGATGGTGGTCTGGATACCGTTCCGGGCATCGAGTCCAAGAACCGTGCCAGTTAGATTGTCCCGCCATGCAAGTTCCCGTAGCACTGGTCCCCAGTCGTCTCGAGCTGAAGCAACTGCTCGATCTTGCACTCCCGGTGGTGGTGGTGCAGGTCGGGCTCATGCTGATGGGGGTCGTGGACTCGATCATGGTGGGCCACGTATCCGCTGCGGCTCTGGCCGGGGTAGCACTGGCCAACGTCTACTTCTTCGGTGTTTCCATCTTCGGGGTCGGGATGCTGATGGCGCTCGACCCGGTCGTGAGCCAGGCAGTCGGTGCCCGCGACGAGGAATCGATTGCCCGGGCGGTGTGGCGCGGACTTATCCTGGCGCTGGCTGTGAGCATACCCAGCTCGATCCTGCTGCTCTTCACCGCCCCGGTGCTCGGGGCGCTGCGCCAGCCCGCCGAAATCGTCCCGATTGCGCATGAGTACACGCTGCGCATCATCCCGAGCGTGGTGGCGTTCTTTGCATTCGGCGTCTTTCGCCAGGTGCTCCAGGCAATGGGGCGCCTGGCGCCGATCGTGTGGGCCACGCTGATCGCGAATCTGTTCAACGTCTTCGTCAACTGGATCCTGATCTTCGGGAAACTCGGCTTCGAGCCGATGGGCGCCAACGGATCAGCGTGGTCCACCACGATGTCGCGCTGGCTGATCATGCTGCTGCTCCTGGCGCTTGCCTGGAAGGAGCTGCACGGTCACCTGCGCCGCTGGCACCGTTCGGTGCTGGACCTCGCACCGCTGGGACGGATGGTCGCGATCGGTGCACCGATCGGCATCCACATGCAGCTGGAGTTCGGCGTGTTCGGCGGGGTGGGGCTGCTCATGGGCCAGTTCGGCACCACCGCCGTGGCGGCGCACCAGATCGCGCTGAATCTCGCATCGCTCACGTTCATGGTTCCGCTGGGCGTGGGCGTGGCGGGCTCAGTCCTTGTGGGACGAGCCATAGGCGAGGGCTCGATGCGAAGGGCGCGCCGGGCCGCGCGCTCGGCGCTGGTGGTGGGCGTCGGGTTCATGGTATTCACCGCGCTGCTCTTCACGCTTGTGCCCGGAGTACTTGCCGGGGTTTATACCACTGACCCGGCAGTCCTTTCGCTTGCGGTTCTGCTGCTCCCGCTGGCGGGGCTGTTTCAGGTATTTGACGGGCTGCAGGTCGTATCGTCGGGCATACTCAGGGGAATGGCCGACACCCGCTTCCCCATGGTGATGGGACTGGTGGGCTTCTGGCTGGTGGGTCTGCCCATCAGTCTCTTCCTGGGATTCCGGATGGACATGGGGCCGACCGGCCTGTGGTGGGGGCTGGTCGTCGGACTGATAGTGGTGGGACTGCTGCTGCTGGCGCGGGCAAGGAACCGGCTGCGGCGGGAGGTGGCACGGGTCGTGGTAGACGCCGGAACTGCGTAACTGCAAGAGCATAACTTCAATTGCGTGAACGGGAACACCCCCGTTCACTCCTTTGATGTTCCCGTGAACGCAGTTGAAGTTCCGTGGTTGGGCAACTACCGCGCCGTCGGCAGCAACGCCGGTTCGATTGCCGCACGAACCGGCGTGAGCGTGGGACGCCCAGCTGGATCGTTCACCGGTTCGCCTCCCTGCAGCCGAAGGCGATCCCGCTGGGCCCGCCAGGCAGCGGCACGGGCCGGATCGTCGAACACCAGCGTGTCGCCCGATATGTCCCAGCCCTCCTCGGCGGCAGTCAGGATCGCGAGAAGGCTGTCCGCGTCCGCCAGCAGCGATTCGGCGAGGTCAGCCGCCGCGTAGGGTTCCCGCACCACTGGACGATTTTCCCATCGCTCGATGGCCTGGCTGGTCCAGCCGGCACGCTCAGCCTGGAACCGGGCGGAGTCCTCGTACGCCTGCTCTATCATTACTTCTCGGCGGCGAAATTGACCGATCACGTTGAGTGATGCCGCGACATCGCGGCGGGCGGCGAGCGCGCCGGCGGGCGACGCGAGGGCGCGAACATTGAGGATCGTGGCGAGACCGGCCTCGTCGAGCATGTTTCGGAGCCTTGCCCTCGCAGCTTCGAACGCGGCGGCTCGCCTGTCGATGAGTTCCCCTGCTCCCACCGGTGCCGTCGGGTCGATCCCCTGGACAAGCGGGCGGTCGGGCACCGGCCCGCCCAGCCTCGGCACCTGCACCTGCTGGGTCGGCGCCGCCGCCTGTTCCGCTCCGGTCCCGGCATTCCTCACCAGCAGCTTCCGCCCGATCAGCAGACCCAGCGCCGAGCCCAGCACCACAATGATGAAGATCAGCATGCCGACCCGCCGCCCTCGGGGAGGCGACACCGAAAGCGGCTCCGGCGCCCCGTACTCGCGAGCCACCCGACCCCGGCGCCGCCGTGGCTCGGGTTCGGTCGGCGGTGCCGCCGGCAACGGCTCGACCATCATGGGCGTGGGCGCTATCGGCTCGTGCTCCAGCGGCCCGGGCGGTTTCTTGGGCCGGGGCGGAAGGGGCCCGAGCGGCGTGACACGGGATGGCGCTTCGGGGCGGATAAGCGGCTCGACCACCGGAGGCGGCTGGTCCGGCTTGATGGGCCGGGGTGGCATGGGCCCAATGGTCGAGATCCGGGGCTCCGACGGGGCCTCAGCAGGCGGGGTCCGCGCTGGCGCTGGGGGAGGCGATTCGGTGGCCCAGGGATCTGCGACCGGGTCGTCCACCGGCGGCTTGTCGCTGTCGGGAGCCTCCGACGATGCGTACGCGAAGTAGGGATGGCTCTCCAGCGGCAACCACTGGCCCGAACGCCTGTGGAAGATCGCGGCATCACGACCCACGGATCCCTGCCGCACGGCGTCGGCAAGTTCCTGGATCGAGGTGTAGATCTGTTCCGTACCGGAAGGGAGGCGAATTCGGTACATGCCCGAAACTACACTATCTCCCCTTTCGCCGCGCCCGTCCATCCGGTAAGATGCGGGCCAGCAAGCCAGTTATCCCGTTCTGGAGGCCCATGCGACTGCAACCCTTTCGGGCGGTCCGGCCCGCGCCCGAGATGGCGGCCGATGTCGCAGCTGTACCCTACGACGTTGTGAGCCGAGCCGAAGCCGCCGAACTTGCACGCGGCAACCCCCGCAGCTTCCTCCACGTCGGTCGATCCGACATCGACCTGCCCGAAGACGTCGACCCGCACGACTCCCGGGTATACACCGGGGCCCGCGAGGCACTGGACCGCCTGATGCGCGAGGGCGTCCTGGCACAGGACGACGAGCCGTCGCTGTTCGTCTACCGGCTGATCATGGATGGCCACGTCCAGACCGGGCTGGTCGGCTGCGTGCATGTCGATGACTACGACAACAATGTCATCCTGAAGCACGAGAAGACCCGGCCCGACAAGGAGGATGATCGCACCCGGCATGTGCTGACCCTTAACGCCCACGCCGAGCCCGTCATCCTCACCTACCGGGGGCGGCCGGAGATAGACCGGCTGACCGACCAGGTGACCCGCCAGGATCCGGTGTACGACTTCACCGCGCCGGACGGCGTGCGCCATACCGTCTGGCGGGTGATGGACACCCATCCGTGGGCCCAGTACTTCGGCACCATCCCGGTGTGCTACGTGGCCGATGGCCACCACCGCTGCGCCAGCGCGTCTCGCGCGGCCCGGGAACGGCGCGAGGCAAATCCTTCGCACCATGGTGCCGAGGAATACAACTGGTTTCTGGCGGTGCTGTTTCCCTCGGACCAGCTCCAGATTCTCCCCTATAACCGGCTGGTGCGGGACCTGGGCGGCCAGACGCCGGCCGAGGTGCTGGCGCGGCTGGCCGAGGTGGGCGAACTCTCGGAAACCGACCGGCCGGAGCCGCCGGGGCCCGCCAGCGTATGCGTGTATCTCGACGGCAAATGGTACCGGCTCACGTTCGACCTGGCATCGATCGACATGGATGACGTCACAGGATCACTCGATGTGAGCCTGCTGCAGGAGCGGGTGCTGACACCCATCCTGGGCGTGGGTGACCCTCGCACCGATCCGCGTATCGAGTTCGTGGGCGGAATCCGCGGCAGCGCCGAACTGGAGCGGAAGGTGCGCTCAGGCGAGCACGCCATCGGCTTCTCGATGCACCCGACCAGCCTGGCCCAGTTGCTTGCCGTGTCCGACGCTGGCGAGGTCATGCCGCCCAAGAGCACCTGGTTCGAGCCCAAGCTGAGGTCGGGATTGTTTGTGCATATGATCGAGTGAGAAGTGAGCAGTGAGAAGTGAGAAGACCTGACCCCTGACCCCTAATCCCTGATCCCGGTACATGAAGGTCCTACTCGCAGACAAGTTCGAGAAGGTTGGCGTTGACGCCCTGAAGGAGATGGGCTGCACCGTTTTCGAGCGTCCATCGCTCACCGCCGATGAGCTTCCTGACGCGCTCCGTGACATCGATCCCGGAATCCTCATCGTCCGAGGCACCAAGGTCACGGCTGACGCGCTCCGCAACGGCGCCAGCCTGGGGCTGGTGATCCGGGCCGGCGCGGGCATCGACAGCATCGATGTGCGGGCCGCATCGGCGCTGGGAATTTTCGTCTCGAACTGCCCGGGCAAGAACTCGATTGCGGTGGCGGAGCTGGTGATGGGACACCTGCTCTCGTTGGATCGGCGCATCCCGGACCAGGTGGCCGATGCCCGTGCCGGGCAGTGGAAGAAGGGCGAATACTCCAGGGCGCGGGGCCTGCACGGGCGGACCCTCGGCGTCGTGGGCCTGGGCCAGATTGGGCGGGAGCTGGTGGTGCGGGCCCGCGCGTTCGGCATGCACGTGGCGGCGTGGTCACGCAACCTGACCATTGATGCTGCCGTGGACATGGGGCTCACGTGGTGCGAGACTCCCATCGAGGTGGCGCGGGTCAGCGACGTGGTGAGCATCAACGTGGCCGCGACCGCGGATACCAAGGGCCTGGTCAATGCCGAGTTCCTTGCTGCGATGCGGCCGGGCTCGTACCTCATCAATACCGCAAGGGGATCCGTGGTGGACGAGGACGCGTTGCTGGACGCGATCAGGACCCGGGGAATCAGGGCCGGCATCGATGTGTTCCAGGGCGAGCCTTCCGGCGCCACCGGCGAGATCGACAGCGTGCTGGCGAGGGAGCCGGGCGTCTATGTCACGCACCATGTGGGTGCGTCAACCGAGCAGGCCCAGGTCGCCATAGCCCACGAGGCAGTGCGGATCGTGCAGGAGTACATGGATCGCGGCAGCGTGCCCAACTGCGTGAACCGGCTGGCCAAGAGCACCGCGACGCACGTGCTATCGATACGGCATCACAACCGGCCAGGGGTGCTGGCGCATGTTTTCCGCGAGCTGGCCGAGCGCGGAATCAACGTCGAGGAAGTCGAGAACATCATCTATCACGGCGCGCAGGCGACGCTGGCGCGGATACATGTGGGGGCGGCGCCCGACGCCGTGGCGCTCTCTGCCATCCAGGAAGGCAACTCCCATATCATCAAGGTGGACCTGACCCGGCTGGACGGGTCACCGTCCTGACGCGACACCATTAGAGGGGAACCATGAGCGACCGGATCTTCAACTTCAGCGCGGGACCGGCGGTCCTGCCCGAGAGCGTCATCAAGTCGGCCCAGCGCGACATCTGGAACGTGGCCGACAGCGGCATCGGAATCATGGAGCACAGCCACCGGGGCAAGGTCTTCGACCGAATCCTCAAGGAGGCGGAGGCCAACTGCCGTGAGCTCGCGGGGATCCCCGACACCCATCACGTCCTGTTCCTGCAGGGCGGGGCGTCGCAGCAGTTCGCAATGGTGCCCATGAACTTCCTGCCCAGGGATGGCACGGCGGACTACCTGGTGACGGGGGTCTGGTCGGAAAAGGCGGTCAAGGAAGCCAGGCTCATGGGGATGGTGCACGAGGCCGCGTCCAGCAAGGACCGGAATCACTGCTACATCCCGCGCGCTGCCTCGTGGTCATCCGCGCCGGCCTATGCCCACTTCACCTCCAACAACACCATCTACGGCACCCAGTGGCGGAAGGAACCATCCCCGCCCGCGGGAGTCCCGCTCATCTGCGATGCGTCCAGCGACATCTTCTCCCGGCCCATCGATGTGTCGAAGTACGGCCTGATCTACGCCGGCGCGCAGAAGAACCTCGGACCCGCGGGAGCAGTGCTGGTCATCGTCCGGAAGGACATGGTGGAAGCTGCCGCGTCCGGCATCCCGACCATCTTCCAGTACCGGACCCATGCGAAGGAGCCGTCGGTGTTCAACACCCCGCCGAGCTTCGCTGTCTATGTGGTGGGCGAGGTATTCAAGTGGATCCTGGCCGGTGGCGGGCTCAAGGCCATGGAAGCGAAGAACCAGGAGAAGGCGGCGCTGCTGTACGACTACCTGGACCAGAGCGAATTCTTCCGCGGGACTGCTGATGCCGACAGCCGCTCACTGATGAACGTGTGCTTCCGGGCGCCTTCCGAGGAACTTGAAGCGGCGTTCATCGCCGAAGCGACGAAGCGGGGCATGTCAGGGCTCAAGGGGCACCGTTCGGTGGGCGGCATGCGCGCCAGCATCTACAACGCGATGCCCCGGGGCGGGGTCGAGGCGCTGGTGGCGTTCATGAAGGAGTTCGAGCGCGCCAACCGGGCGGTCCATGCCTGAAAAACTCCCCCCGCTCATTTCCACTGAGTGGCTCGCCGCACGACTGGGCGAGCCACGCGTGCGTGTGGTGGATGCGTCCTGGCACATGCCAGCGTCGGGACGGGATGCCGACGCCGAGTTCGAGGACTCCCACATTCCTGGCGCCGTCTTCATGGACCTCGACGCCAACTCGGCGCATGACACGCCGCTGCCGCACATGCTGCCCACCGAAGAGGCCTTCAGCCGCAGCATGTCGGAGCTGGGGTTGTCGAGCGACGACACCATAGTCGTCTATGACACCAGTGGCGTGAACCTGAGTGCTCCCAGGACGTGGTGGATGTTCCGGGTCATGGGGCACGAGCGGGTTGCAGTGCTGGACGGCGGCTTCGGCAAGTGGGTCGCCGAGGAACGGCCGGTGGAGCGGGGGAGAGTGGTTCCTCAGACTGGCAATTTCGTGGCGCGGCTCGACCGTGGCAGGGTGGCAAGCATGGCGGATGTGCAGGCGATCGCACGAAGCGATGCGGAGCCGGACTATGCGAGCGCGGGTGGTGCGCAGGTGGTTGACGCCCGCTCACCAGGTCGGTTTGCCGGAACCGAGCCGGAGCCGAGACCAGGGCTTCGGTCGGGGCACATTCCGGGAAGCCGGAACGTGCACTTCAGGTCACTGGTGCGCCCCGACGGGACCATGAGGTCTCCGGACGAACTTCGCCAACTGTTCGAGGCGGCAGGGGTGGACATTGCCCGGCCAGTTGTGGCGTCATGCGGGTCGGGCGTCACCGCGTGCACGCTGGTCCATGCGCTGGAGATGCTGGGCCAGCGGGAGACGAGGGTGTATGACGGGAGCTGGGCGGAATACGGGCAAGCGTAGGCATTCTGTCATCTGCAGCGCCGCAGCGCTTGTTTCGGCACCCTGTGGTTCGGCATCAACTCCGCCGCGCGCGCTGCGTGCACCCTCACCTGGGCGCAGGGGGCGTTGCCGGGGATCCCCGCCAGCCGCAGCTGTAGCCGGAAGCTGCCGGGGTCGATCGCCGATGCCACCCGAAGCGTCCTCCTGCTCCCGCCATCACCCGCCACGACTACGCTCAGCGTTTCCGCCGCGCTGCGGGAGATCCACAGCGCCGCACCAGCGTAGAGCCCCCACTGCACCGCGCGCCGCTGCCATGACTGGTCGAGGCTGGCCGCCACCCTCGGCGCCGGCTGAAGCGCTCCCAGCGCGGTCCAGAAGACGAGAGTCGGCGCCGCCAGCAGCAGCACCGCATCAAACGCCGCAACTATTCCAGTAACGAGCAGCAGCGAAACCATCGCGAGCCCGGCCAGCCCTTCCGGCGCGGCGCCATGGCGCCGTGACCGGCGATACCCCACAAACGCCAGCGACCCGAGCACCCCCAGCAGGCACGCCATCGCGGGCCACCCGCGCTCTGCCAGCAGTCCCATCCAGTCGCTGCTGGGCCACGGATTGGTGGGAATCGCGTCATTCCACGCGAAGGACGGATCGTTGGCCGTGGTGTAGTCGGGGTACTCAATCATCCAGTTGCCGGGCCCGACGCCCAGGAAGAAATTGTCGGCCGACATCCGCAGGGTATTGCTCCACTGCACGATCCGGCCCCGGCCACTGCCTTCCTGGAAGTTGGCCATCCCGGTAAACGATTCGAGATAGGGATTATCGGACCGCCAATCGAGCCCGTTGGGAACGGCAATCGCAAGCGCAAGGCCCGCGATGGCGCCACCCACCGCTGTCCCCAGCCGGCGCCGCACGGAGGCGTCGCGCCAGAGTCCGCTGATCAGCACGCCTTCGACCACGAGAAACGTCGCTCCCACCAGCACGGCCAGCCACGCAGCGCGCGAGCGGGAGAGAACCAGTGCGGCCGCTGCCAGCGTGATGCCGATTCCGCCCATCAGGGCCCCGGCCCGGGACCTCGAGGTGATGGTGAGATAGAGCGTGATGGGGAGCCCCACGGCCGTCAGGTGGGCCATGAAGTTGCGGTTGCCCATCAGTCCGCCAGGTGCGCGGCGGTCAGAGACCAGCGGAAGTGACAGGCCGTAGGCCTGGAGCAACGCCGTCACCGCAGCAAAAATCGTAGCCATGGCGAGCGCTGCCAGCAGCGGGCGTTCCATCTCGTTCCTGGCAATGGCGCGCGCGGTCCAATAGCAGGCGAGCCCGGCTGCGCTCACCCCCAGGGCTCGGACCGCCAGCCAGCCGTTGGCGGCCACAAGCGCCGACAGCAACGAGAGCCCGAACCATGCTGCCAGGCCCATGTCGGAGAGGGAAAGTACCGGCCGCTCCGTTGCACGAAACGCGGCGGCCGCGGCGCCGAAGGCTGTGACAAGGAGCACCAGCTCCTTTGGCGCAAGGAAGCGATCCAGCTCGAACAGGTCACCGCCGACCACTGCGACAACCACTCCCAGGGCCCCCAGCTGCAAGAGTCGCCGAGCGGTGCGCACCGCTCAGTGGCCGCGGATATGGGAGAGCATGAGACCAACATAGCGGATGAGCCCGTTAGATTTCACCTTATCGGCAGGGCCGCCGGTCCGGCGCTTGCATGTCGCGCTCGTGTTCCAGGATGTGATAACGATCCGAACCGGAGATTGATCTCGATGACGCGATATCTGCCGATTGTGCTGGCATTTCTGATCACCAGTTGTGGCGGAGCCTCGAAGGCCCAGGTGGCCGAAGGCATCCGGGCGGTGACGTCGCTCGATTCGGTGCCGCCATTCGCCGAGGGTATTCCCTGGAAAACCCTCCAGGCCATCTATGCCGACCGCGAATACGAGCCGCTGTGGGTGAGCGGCGACCGGCCAACCAGCCGAGCCCGCGCGCTGGTCAACGCCATTGCGACGGCGGACGCCGAGGGGCTCCGGATGCGGGATTATCCCCTCACCGACCTGCGCGACGCGCTGCTTCGGGCGTATGAGCACAAGGACACCCGGGCCTCCGAGATCGCCGAAGTGGACCTTCGGCTGACGGCGCTTTACCTGGCCTACGGCAGTGACATGCTCATCGGCCGCCTTGATCCCGA
The DNA here is from genome assembly GCA_946479805.1 of uncultured Gemmatimonadota bacterium. The sequence continues at coordinate 9,663 of CAMLHP010000013.1, forward strand.
CCTGGTGGACGGCAGCTGGCATATCCAGCGGCGAACTTCCCAGGCCGACTCGGTGCTGATCGAAGCGGTGCAGGAGGACGATTTCGATGCGATGCTGGCTCGGCTTCGGCCCCGGCACCAGCAGTACACCCTGCTGCTGGACGAACTCACCCGGCTCAGGGCGGTGGCGGAGTCAGGTGGCTGGGAGGCACTGGGCGGCAAGGCCATCGGCCCATCCGCACAGGGCGACCGGGTCGAAGCGCTCCGCCGGCGGCTGGTGGCGGCAGGCGACCTCGATGCCGGACACGCCGAGGGCAGCCAGTTCGACGATGCCCTGACGGCCGCCATCGCCAGCTTCAGGGCACGCCATAACCTGCCGGCCGGCAAGGGCGTCGACGTCGCCATGCTGGGCGCACTGGACGTTCCCGTGGAGGACCGGATCCACCAGGTCGAGATCAACCTCGACCGGATGCGCTGGCTTCCGCCGGCGTTCCAGGACCGATACGTGGTCGTCAACATCCCCGACTTCCACCTGTTCGCCTTCGACGGCGGCAAGGAAGTGCTGAACATGCGGGTGGTGGTGGGCGAGGAGTACCAGGGCTCCACCCCGGTGTTCGCCGACACGCTCAGCACGGTGGTGTTCCGCCCCGAGTGGAACGTGCCCCGCAGCATCCTGGTCAACGAGATCATCCCGAAGGTCCGGGCCCGCCAGGAATGGCTCGCAGCCAACAACTACGAAGTGGTGGACGACAAGGGCAGGGCGGTCGACGCTGACGACGTGGATTGGGATGCCGACCCGGATGACTTCACGTGGAGGGTGAGGCAGAAGCCGGGTCCGGGCAACGCGCTGGGCGCGGTGAAGTTCCTGTTTCCCAACCGGTTCTCGATCTACATGCACGACACGCCCACCCAGTCCACCTTCGAGGCCAACCGCCGGGCGGCATCGCACGGCTGCATCCGGCTGCAGCATCCGGCCCAGTTTGCCGAATACGTGCTGGGTCCGAGTGGCGAGTGGGATGCCGATCGCATCCGCAAGGCGATGGCGGCGGACGAGTCGAAGTCGGTGAAGGTAGAGCCGGCCATTCCGGTCTTCATCCTCTACCTCACCGCGTTCGAGCGAGACGGCAAGATCCAGTTTCGTGAGGATATCTACGGCAACGACCGGAAGGCGCTCCACGAGCTCAGCGAGCCCGACAGCTCGGCCACGCTGGAAGAGGTCAGCTCGACGCTGGAGCAGCTGATGCAGTAGTGACGGCCTGGCCCGGCCGCCAGCGCCGGGCCTTGAGTTCGCTGAGCAGGTCCAGCACCTGGGCGCGTTGCTCGTGGGTCAGCAGCAGCAGCAGGTCGCCCTCACGGGCCCACTCGAGGGCTGATTCCGCGGCCTCGCGTTCGGTGTCCACCGAGACCACCATGTCCGGTGCGGCTCCCGCCCGGGACAGCTCCTCGGCCAGGATGCGGCGGACTTCGCCGGGAGGCCTCCCCCGCCGGTACTGGCCCATTTCCTTGAGCACTATCCGCGACGGATCCAGCCGCAGCGCGGCGCGCGCGAGCGCGCGCAGGGCTTCGTCGGTCCGGTCGCCTGCCTGGCCCAGTACCACCAGCCTCCGCCTTGACGAGATGGCTCCCGCCATCTGCACCAGGGCCTCGAGTCCCGCCGGATTGTGGGCATAGTCCACGAGCACGCTGACGCCTGCCAGCTCGATCAGGTTGCCGCGCCCCGGGTTGTCATCAGAGGTGCCGCGGACCCCTTCCAGCGCAGCCCGAACCCCGGACAGCGGGATCAATCCACGGCCATCACGGCGAAGTGACGCCGCCGCGAGCATGGCACCGAGGACGTTGCTGATGTTGTAGCGGGCCCGCCCCCCGAATGTGAGCGGCACACCCGCCACATCCATCAGCCGGGTGGTGTCGGTGCCCCGCCGAAGCATCAGCGTCGTTCCATCGAGCCAGGCGGCGAGCCGGCCACTCGCCAGTTCAGGCGTCTCCGGATTCAGCGAGTACCAGCAGACCCGCTGGCCCAGCTCGGCGCCCCGCTCCCGCAGGATCGGGTCGTCAGCATTGAGGCATATGGCGCCGTCTTCGGGAACGACCCGCGCGGTCACCAGCTTGGCCTCCGCCAGCGCCGCCAGCGAATTCACGCCCCAGTCGCCGAAGTGGTCTTCGGAGATGTTGGTGACGAGCGCGGTGTCGGCGCGACGAACGGCCAGGCCACGCCGGAGGATTCCTCCGCGTGCCGTCTCGAGGATGGCCACCTGGACAGTGGGGTGGCGCAGCACCCGGCGCGCACCCATGGGGCCGCTGTAGTCATCGGCCTCCAGCAGGACACCCCCGACCGTGATCCCATCGGAATTGGCCAGCCCGGTCACGAGGCCCGCGTGCGCGGCCATCGCACCCACCAGCCGTACCGACGTGGTCTTGCCGTTGGATCCGGTCACCAGCACCAGCGGAATGTCATCGACCCGATGCCAGTCGACGTCGGCCACCTCGGGAACGGCGTCAAGGGGAAAGACCAGTGCCCCGACGCCGGTGCCCACCGAGACACCGTCCTCGTCGAGCAGGAAAGTCACGCTGCGCCGGGTCGCCTCGGCCTCGAGGGCCCGGATGTGGGGCCGGCGCTCCTCCTTTATGGTCTGCAGCAGCCGCTCAGCAGCGTCCGGATCGGGCTTGCCGCCCTGATAGCGCGCGTTGGCGGCGGCCCATGCCGCCTCGGCCAGGTCGGTGGCGCTGTAGAGCACGTCGATCGGGGCAGTAACCACCAGGCTGGCACCACCCTCGAAGCGGCGGACATGGGTGCGCTCGCCGGCCCAGCCAACTGCGGTGAGCAACCGGCGGGCCTCGGCCTCCCACAGATCAGGCAGCCGCTCGTCGCCGTCCGTCAGAGGGACATCGAGCGCGGCACCCTGCCTCTGGTCGAGCAGGTGAGGCCCGGTGAGCCGGCGAGCCTCGAGTTCGGCGCTCAATCCTCGCCCTCCAGTTCGCGGGCAAGCCGCACGCCCCGGGTGTCACGCACGAACGGGCGGGGAGCCTCGGCCCGGTCGGGAACCACGGTGGCGCCCGGTCCCTCGAGTGGCCGCCTGACGGTGCGGCGCTCGACGTCCACCGGACGGAAATTGACTATCTGCTCCCAGCAGCGGGCTATGTCATCGCCGAAAAACAGCAGCAGGTCTCCCGCCCGGCATTCGGTCAGCGCGACGTTGAGCGATTCGCGCTCATCGGGAATCATCTCCACGTCGTCGGGTGCGACACCCGCGCCCACCAGCGCGTCGCGCAGCAACCGGGGCACCTCGTCGGGGCCTCGGCCGCGAAGGTTGTCATCCCGGCGGCAAATGTACTTGTCAAAGTAGCCCGCCACGGCGAGGGCCGACTGGGCAACGTCCTCGTCGCGCCGGTCTCCCGGGGCGGACAGCACAACAATGCGCCGCCCGGCAGCGCCCAGCCGCTCGACGAACTGCACCATCGCCGTCATGGCGGCGGCGTTGTGGCCGTAGTCGAGGATCACCTTGAAGGGATGCTCGTCGAACACGTTGCCGCGACCGGGCGCCTGGAAGAACGTCGTGTCGAAGGTCTGCAGGCCGTGGCGGATGGATTCGAGCTTCATGCCCATGCTGAATGCCATCGCGGCGGCGAACATCGCGTTCTGCACGTTGTGCATCGCGCGGGCATCAAGCGAGGCCGGAATCAGGTGCGCCGGCAGGAGCGGGATGTGAGCGCCGTGATCGTACAGGGTGATCATCTGCCCCGTCATCCCGGACTCCAGCACGCAGCCGCGGCCGCCAGCCTGGATGTGCTCGCGCACCAGCTCGTGCGACGGATTCATGGTGACGTAACAGACATGCCTGGCGGAAGTGTGGTCCGCCATTGCGAGGCACAGCGGGTCGTCGGCGTTGAGCACCGCCGTGTCGCGCGCCACCTCCACCACCACCCGCTTGACCTTGGAAAGTTCCTTCAGCGTGTTGATGCCGCGCATGCCGAGGTGGTCCTCCTGCACGTTGAGCACGGCGCCCACGTCCACATGGCGCACGCCCAGGCCGGCCCGCAGCAGCCCGCCGCGGGCCACTTCCAGCACCGCCACGTCCACGAACGGATCGGCCAGTACCATCCGGGTGGCCACGGGTCCCGTCATGTCACCTGCCACGGTGCGCTGGCCGTCGATGTAGACGCCGTCGGTGGTGGTCAGCCCGACATGATGGCCGGTGATCTTGAGCAGGTGGGCCAGCATGCGCGCGGTGGTGGTCTTGCCGTTGGTGCCGGTGACCGCAGCGATGGGAATAGCGCTGGGCGAACCAGGCGGGAAGAGCATGTCCACCACCGGGCCCGACACGTCACGCGGCTTGCCCTCGCTCGGGGCCATGTGCATCCGGAATCCGGGGGCCGCGTTGACTTCGACTATCCCGCCGCCCGCTTCCTTGTACGAGCGGGTGATGTCAGGCGACAGGAAGTCCACGCCACCCACGTCGAGTCCCACAGCCTGCACCGCCCGCACCGCCATTTCAACGTTGTCGGGGTGGACCACGTCGGTCATGTCGGTGGCGGTGCCGCCGGTGGAGAGGTTGCCGGTTGAACGGAGAAACACCAGCTGGCCGTTCTCGGGAACCGACTCGGCGGTGAGGCCAGCGCGCGCGAGCATCGACGCAGCCTGCGAGTCCAGCTCCAGCCGCGTGAGCACCTTCTCGTGCCCGATACCGCGCCTCGGGTCGGAGTTGACCAGTTCCACCAGCTGCGCGACGGTGTGGGTGCCGTCGCCCACCACGTGGCCCGGCAGCCGCTTCGATACCGCCACCAGCGAGCCATTGATGACCAGCATCCTGTGGTCGAGCCCGGTCACGAACGCCTCGATGATCACGCTGCGGCTGTGCTCCCGCGCCACGTGGAACGCCGAGCGCACTTCGGCCTCGTTGATCATGTGTATCGAGATGCCGCGACCATGATTGGCGTTGTAGGGCTTGACCACCACCGGGAACCCGATGTCGCGCGCCGCCTCGGCGGCGCCATCCTCCGTGGTGACGAGTTCCTGCCGCGGCACCGGGAGGCCGAGGCTGGCGAGGATCTTGTTGGTTTCCTCCTTGTCGCTTGCGAGCTCGACGGCGATGTGCGACGTCTGGCTGGTGACGGTGGCCTGCACCCTCCGCTGATAGCGGCCGTGCCCCAGCTGTATGAGGCTGTTGCTTCCCATCCGGAGCCAGGGTATGCCGCGCTCGGTGGCGGCCTGCACCAGCGCGGCGGTGCTGGGTCCCAGCGCATGCCGCTGGGTGAAGCGGATGAAATCGTCGCGCTCGGCGGCAAAGTCAAAACCGTCCGGCACGCTTCCTGGCGTGCGGAGGTCGGGCGGCAGCAGGCTTTCGAGGAGGGTCAGTCCCAGCGCGCCGGCCTCGAGTCCCACCTCGCGCTGCTCGTACTGATACACGATCCAGTAGTGGCCTCGCGGGCCGAGTGATCGGGTCTTGCCGAATGTGATATGGTGTCCGGCGATGTTCTGCAGCTCGATGGCCACGTGCTCGAGGATGTGGCCCATCCAGGTTCCCTCCCCCTCGCGCAGGCGGCGCACGAGGCCGCCGGGTTCGCCGTAGGAGCAGCCATGCTCATTGAGGCCGGGAAGCGCTTCCAGCAGCGAGTCGGTGAACCGCTCGCCCAGGCGAGCCGAAGGCCAGTCCTCGAGGTCGCCCAGGTCAACATCCAGGCGGATGACGGGAAAGTGGGCGTAGAGGCTGGGCCCCACGTATACCGCGCGATCCATGATCTTCATGGTGACTCCGAACGGTCAGGGGCGCTCGGCCAGCTCCAGGGCAGGGAGGGCCTTGCGGGTATGCAAGTCGAAGGTCGAGCCGTGGTCCAGCACGTGCAGGCGGATACCGATCAGGCAGACGGGATCATTGCGGCGAACCCTGGCCATCGAGCTGAACTCCAGTTCGCTGGGATCCACAACCGTGATGGCCCCGCTGCCGACCACCTCGATCACGTTGTCCGGACCGATGAAGGCCGCGGTGTTCTCGTCGAGGCCGATCCCGATGGCGAACGGATTATAGGCCAGCGCAGTCAGCAGGCGGCCGAGCCGGTCCCGCTGGCGGAAGTGCTGGTCGATTATCACCGAATTGCTGAGCCCCAGGCCGGGTGCGAGAGTAACCCCGCCCGCCAGTGGAGAGGATCCTTCCTCGCCGAAGGCGATCATGTGCTCACATAGGAACGACGCACCGGCCGAGGTGCCGGCCACGTGGACGCCGGCAGCGTGCCGCAGACGAATGGTGCGCGACAGGTCGGTTCCGCCGATCATGGTCGACAGCCGCAGTTGGTTGCCGCCGGTCAGGAAGATACCAGTGACTTCATCCAGCGCACGGACGTAGTCCTCCCGGCCGGCGTCGGCGCGCGAGGCGACGGGCAGGATGCCGGTCTTCGCGGCCCCGAAGTCCTGGAACAGCCTCGCGTAACGGTCGCCCGTGTCGCTCACTTCAGAGGCAGTGGGGATGATCGCGATATTTGCCTTGTCCCCGCCGCAGAGCGCCATGAAGCGGCGCAGGATCACGCTGGGGCCCGCCTTCTCCTCGGCGCCGCCAATCGGGATGGCGTATCCGGCGCCGTTGGGCCGGCGATGCTCACGCTCCGGCAGGTTGTTGTCGCTGCCGGAACGGTCGTGGCCGGAAACACGGGTGCTGGTCATGCTGCCCCTTCCAGTGCACCCTTCAGCACGACCTTCCCGTCGCGCACATGCCAGCGGCCGCGCGCCATCACGGCGTGGGCGGCCATGCGCTCATCCAGCACCACCAGGTCGGCGTCCATGCCGGCCGCGATCCGGCCCTTCTGTTCGAGCATCAAGTGTCTCGCCACGTTGGAAGTGAAGGCTGGGAGGGCGCGCTCCAGCGGAACGCCCCGGGAGGTGAGGCCGGCAAGGGTGCACGACATCGTGCCGGGGTGGCCCACGCCCATGCCGGTGACCCTGCCCGCGTCATCGAACCTGGGGAGACAGCCGCCGGCGTCACTGCTCACGGTGATGCGCCCCGCCGGGGCGCCCGCGTCAAGGTATCGAAGCACGCCATCGGCGGCGGACCACGCATCCTCGCCGGGGCCCACCGGGAAGGCCGTGAGGTCCACCGTCACGCCGGCCTTCGCCAGTTCCAGCGCCTCGTCGAACAGCGCCTTTCTCCGATTGACGTGGGTGGGATGGTACACCGCCGCCGGCACCTCTCCGCCGGCGAGCGCCTGGCGAATGAGCTCCAGCCCGCGGGGCCCGTCGCCCACATGCAGGTGGACCACACCGGCCTTGCCCGACATCAGCCCGCCCACATGGGCATCTCCCGCCACCCGGAGCAGCTCGGCCAGCGTCGGCTGGCTCGATCGATGGTCGCTGATCGCCAGTTCGCCCACGCCCAGGATGCATTCCACCAGGGCTATGTCTCCCCTGACGCTTCCGGTCACCGTGCCCGGAGGCACGTGGTATCCGCCGGTGTAGCACCACGCCGATAGCCCCGACGCACGGAGTCCCAGCGTGGTTACCACCACCTCGGCCGGGGTGCGGATCAGGTCGTCCGTGCCCAGCAGGCCGATTACCGTCGTGACGCCGTTGCGGGTGAAGTGGCTGGGGGCGATGGGTGCGACGCGGGTGTCGTGGCCGGCCTCGCCGCCACCTCCCGTGACATGCACATGGCCATCGATGAGGCCGGGAATGACCTTCCTCCCTTCGAGGTCGGTAACCTCGATTCCGAGCGATGCGGGAAGGTCGGGGCGATCGGCGCCGATCCACGCGATCCGTTCCGCCGCCACCAGCAGGTGCCGGTTGCCCTGCGGCTCCGGGCCGTACAGGTCCGCGTTGAGCAGAAGATGCAGCATGGTCAGGAAGTTACCGTGCGCTGGTTCCGTACGTAACGGATGAGGTCGCGGGTGGTGGCCACCAAAACCACATCTGGGAGCGCGAGCGCCGCCATTCGGACGTGGCCCGTGAGGTCCAGGTGGGGCCAGTCCGGGTTGCTGAGCTGGAGGGCCGCGAGCGGTGCACCGATTCGCCGGCGGAAGGCATCGAGTTCGGCGACGTCGTTGGTGCTGGACACCGCGTGCGACCAGCCGCGCGCGAGGAGATTCTCGCGGTCGATGACGATCACGCGCCGGCGAGGATGAAGTCCCGGACCTCCTGAAGCACGCCCGGGTCGTGGAGCACCTTGCGGTGACCCAGGCCGGAGGTGGCCACGAGCCTGGCTCCCGGCCACGCCCCAGCAACGGCCTCGGCGCCGGCGAAAGGCACGTCGCGATCGCCGGTGTCATGCACCAGCAGCGCCGGGGTACCGAAGCCCGCGACCAGCGTGGGAATGTGGAGACCTGCGAAGGTGAAATTGAGCCTGGCCTCCAGGTTCCTTTCCATCCTGGCGCGGACCGCCTCGGGAAGGCCCAGTGTTTCGGCGAAGCGATCGGTGAACTCCTGTGCGTTTGATGGTGCAGCAATGAGCACCGCGCGCTCGGCGTCAAACCCCATGCTGAGCGCCAGGGCGGTGGCAGCCCCGCCCAGCGAATGCCCCACCGCGGCCAGGGGCGTAACGCCGAGGTGCTTCCGGATCCCAAGCAGCGCGCGGGCAAACTCGGGCATGGACGCGGTGCTGCCGGACGAACGGCCATGGGCCGGGGCGTCGAACGCCACGGCGGTGAGCCCGGCATCCAGCAGCATGGGGACGAGCGAAGCCCAGCGCCCGGCCCGGCTGCCCCAGCCGTGGGTCAGCAGCACCACCGGTCCCGAACCCCATCGCCAGCAGGCCAGGTCGATTCCGTTGGCCTGGACGGTGAAGCGCTCGCCGGTGTCGAGCCAGGCCTCTTCCTGGGGCCTCACCGTCGGTCGCGGAGGGCGGCAGAAGATCCGCTCTGCGACGCGGGCCGCGGTGTGTGGGGCGATGGGTCCCACCGTCCGGAAGGCGGAGCGGAGTGCCTTGATAGCGGGGCTTCCACCGGGTAAGGATTCCATCCTGCAAAGATAGCATTAGACTTTCGCGCTGATCCCCAGCGAGGTTCCGCTCCTGATCCGCACGCCACGCGTACTGGCGCACCTGCTCGCAGGTGCGCTGTTCCTCCCGGCCAGCCTCTCCGGGCAGGAGAGCGTCACGACTGCCGCGGCCTTCCGCCGCCATGCTGAACGCGTGGTCAAGGTCGAAGTCGCCGAGTATGGCGCAGCGGCCAAGGCGAGCCTTGGCTCGGGGTTCTTCGTGGACAGTGCCGGGCTGCTGGTGACGAACTACCACGTAGTGGCCGAGGTGGTGCGGGAACCGGGACGCTACACTCCACGGGTGGTGAACGAGGCGGGTGACACCCTGTCGGCGGAGCTGCTTGGGATCGACGTGGTGCACGACCTCGCGCTGCTCAGGGCTGCGTGGGCGCCGCCGTCGTGGTTCGAGTTGTCGAACGTGGAACCCTCCCAGGGTGACCGGGTGCTCTCGCTGGGGCATCCCCGCGACCTGGGTCTGAGCATCGTCGAGGGCACCTGGAACGGGCTGCTCCGCCACACACTCTATCCCAAGATCCACTTCTCGGGCTCGCTCAATCCCGGTGTCAGCGGTGGGCCGGCCATCCTGCCCGATGGCCGCGTGGTGGGAGTCAACGTTTCCACCGAGGGAAACGAAATCAGCTTCCTGGTGCCGGTGGACCGGGTCATTGCGCTGGTTGACCGGGTAACAGCGCAGGATTACGCCCGGCCCGATTCACTCCTCACCGACGCGGCAAGCCAGATTCGCGCCTATCAGGACACATACCTGGACGGGCTCTTCGCGCCCGATGTGCCGACCGTCGCCATTGGCCGATATCGGGTGCCCACTCGCCCGGCGGAATGGTTCAAGTGCTGGGGCGACGCGTCGCGCGACCCTGATCAGCCTTACGAACGCGTTACCCACTACTGCGGCACCGACGACTACCTGTACCTGTCCGAAGGTCAGTGGACCGGCGTGGTAGAGCTGACGCACGAGGTTCTTTCGACCGAGGAACTCAACCGCTTCCGCTTCTATTCCCTCTACGAATCGACCTTCTCCGGCGGCGCCCCTGCCACCTGGGCCAGTGAGAGCGAAGTCACCGAGTTCCGGTGCACCACGCGCAACCTCGAGCGCGAGGGGATGAGGCTCCGCACCGCCATCTGCGCCCGCGCCTTCCGCAAGCTGGAGGGCTTGTACGACGTGGTCGTGCGTGCGGCCGCGCTGGGTGCGCCAAGGGAAGGACTGGTGACGTCGCTTCAATTGTCAGGCGTGACGTGGGAGAACGCCTCGCGGGTGACCCGCAACTTCCTGGAGCGGATCTCGTGGAGCGAGTGATCTTCGTGGAAGTTCTCGACCGGCGGAACCAGGTGTCGGCCCGAACCCGCATCACCGGGTTTCCGGCGACGATCGGCCGGGCCTACGAGTGTGACGTTCTGCTCGACGACCGGTACGTGGATCCAGTGCACGCCCGGCTCCTCATGGATGACGACGGCGCCCTGGTACTGGAGGACGTCGGCAGCCAGAACGGCACCCGCGACATGTCCTCCGGGGATCCGATCAGCCGGGCTGTTGTGCGATCCGGGATGGTGATTCGGGCAGGCGATACCCGCCTGAGGCTGGTCGAGCCGGGGCATCCGGTGCCTGCGGCTTTGCGGGAGCCGCGGGGAGCCGGCCTCGCCATGGGCCTTCGCCGGCCGGCCCTGGCCTGGTCTGTGGTGCTGGCGGGAAGCATGGTCCTGGTGACTGGTGGCTGGCTTGGCAGCGTTGAGAGCGACTGGTTCACCGAGCTGATGGCCGGTGTCGTGATTGTCCTCATGCTGCTCGCGCTTTGGGCCGGCGCCTGGGCATTCGCCTCGCGGATCTTCACGGGACAGGCCCGCTTCATGGCGCACCTCGCGGTGGCGGTTGGCACGACAAGCGCGCTCACGCTGGCCGGCTGGCTGCAGGGCTACCTGAGATTCCTGTGGCCCGGTGGGACGGTCTGGGAACTGGCGGGATTCGTGGTTACGGCGGCAGTGCTCATGATGATGATCCACTCGCACCTGTCGCTTACCGGTGCACTGGGCTCGCGGGCGCGGCGGTTCGCGGCGGGCGCGGTGGCAATTGTCTTCGCCGCCGTGATGCACTCGGATGTCTCCAGCGGTTTCGGATTATTCAGCGGCGGGCTGGAGTATGACGGGAACCTGAGCTCCGTGGCTGCCTCGGCCGCGGCCACCGTGTCGATGGACGAGCTGCTGGAGGCGGCGACGGAAATGCGGCTCGACGTCGATTCGCTGGCGGCGGAGCCGAGGCGGTAGAAACCTCCTCTACCGTTCTATCTTTCCAGCCCGTTGGGCACTCCATTCGGATACAGTTCGGCGACCGCCTGCTCGATGTGGGCGATGCGGTTCTCGGGATTGGGATGGGTGCTGAAGAACTCCGGCTGGCGGCCGCCGCCGCTGGCTTCCTCCAGAATCTTCATCACTTCCACCATGGAGCGTGGGTCGTAGCCCGCCTCACCGGTGAACGTCACCCCCAGCTTGTCGGACTCCAGTTCGTCGTCCCTTCCGAATTTCATGTTGACCAGCTGGCCTATCATCGCCACCACCGCCGCATTGCGCTGGGACGACGGATTGTTGGGGTCGTAGGTAGCGAGCACCGCGGCGCCGGTGAGTCCCTGGGTCAGCTGAGCCTTCGCGATGTGCTCGGCGCCATGGCGTCCAACCACATGGCCGATCTCGTGTCCTAGAACGCCTGCCAGCTGGCCGGTGGTCTGCAGCCGGCTCATGAGGGCCTCGGTGATGAACACCTGGCCGCCGGGCAGCGCGAAGGCGTTGATGGTGTTGGGATCCGCCAGCAGGTGGCAGTCAAACCGGTAGTACTCGGTGGCGGCGCGCGCCTGGCTGCGAGAGAGCAGCCGGGAGCAAACGTCCTTCACCATCTGGGTGGCCTGGGCGTCCTGGCTCAGCCCGCCAAACTGCTGCGCCATCTCGGGTGCCGCCTGCAGTCCCAGCGCCACTTCCTGCTCGTGGGTGATGTCGCCCACGTGCTGGGTCTCGCCGGTCACCGGGTTCTCGGAACTCTTGCCGTAATACATGAACAGCGAAATCGCCGCGATGACCAGGGCGATGATTATCCGTCCCTTTCCTCTCACAAATCCCCCTTGGCGCGCCAAGGCGCGTTTCCGTCAGTTGAGCCTGAACCCCCCCACTGCGCCGGTGAGCTTCTCGGCTGCATCGGCCAGGTGGCCGGCAGACGAGGAAATCTCCTCGGTTGATGCATTGAGCTCCTGGGCTGCCGCGGCAATCTCCTCGGCCGCAGCCGCGTAGTCTTCGGTACCGGCGGACACCTCGCGCATCCGGCCCGCTATTCCCTCGATAAGATTGCGCACTTCATCGGCTGAAGTGGAGATCTTGCGGGTCCACTCGTCGTTGCTCTCGGCGTCGCGCGCCACATCGGCCAGGCCCTCTGCGGCGGAGTGGGCAGTGTTCCGGGCGGCGAGGCCACCTTCGCCCAGCCGGAGGAGTCGTTCCCGGGCGGTCTGCACCCGCTCCTGCACCTGCTGCACCATCTCGCTGGTGGACGTGGCCGAGCGCGCCGCCTGGGCGGCGAGCTTCCGGACCTCCTCCGCCACTACGCTGAAGCCCTTGCCCTCCTCGCCAGCGCGGGCCGCCTCAATGGAGGCGTTGAGCGCCAGCATGTGGGTCTGGCGGGCTATGGCCTTGGTCTGGATCACGAACTTCTCGATCTCGGCCGATGCGGCAGCGAGGGCATCAGCCTCGGCGGCGCCGCGCTCGACTTCGTCGGCCAGGCGCGCGAGCTCCGAGGTGCTGGCTTCCAGCTTCTGCTGGTGGGCCCGGGCCACTCCAGCGAGCGCAGCGTTCCGGTTGGCGGCTTCAACGGCGCCGCCGGCCAGCCCACCGGCAATCTCGAGGATCCGCCCTGCGTCCTCCGCCGCGCTGCGCACTATCAGCGCCTGCTGGCTCGCGCGCTCGGTGAGGTCACCCGTGGTGCTGGCGACCTCCTCGGTGGAGGCGCTCATCTCCTGGGTAGAGGCCGCTATCTGCTGGGACATCGCAGCGGCGTCGCCCGAGGCGGTCTGAATGGCGCCCGTCAGGGTCCTGAGCGCATCGACCATGGCCGACACGCTGACCAGAAGTGCCCGCCCCTGGCCCCGGGCGCCGTCGGGGTTGAGGCCATTGACGGTGAGGTCCCCCCGGGCCACCCGCGCCGCGACCCGCTCGGCGGTGACCAGCGGCTCGATCACCTCGCGCTTCAGCCACCAGACGGTCGCCAGCTCGAGCAGGGCGCAGATCAGCAGGAACACCAGCGTTCCCTTCAGCACCAGCTCCAGGCGGCCGGCTCCCAGCGGCTCCAGCGTGAGCCACAGGACGGCGGCCACGAGCGCCGACAGGCAGAGCACCACGAGGGCGCCGGTGCGGTGAAGGGCGAGTGTCAGGCGTCGATGCTCGGCGGCCATGGGCTCCTTGCTCTGGCGGGACGGGCGGGGAACCGGAAATCTACGGCGACGCGTGGCGAGGCGGGAGGCGGGACGCTAGTTTCCCTGCGGCCGAGCTTCGAGCTTCGAGCTTCGAGCTTCGAGGGTCGAGCGCACCAATTTCAGCATTCCAAGGCGATGAGCGAGCTCTTTACCCTTTCCGACATCTACGAGCCGTCCGCGGTCGAATCCAAGTGGCAGCAGAGGTGGGCCGAACGGCACACCAACGAACCCGACCTGGACCGCGCCGAGCGGCCCTTTTTCAATCTGATGATGTTCCCATACCCCTCGGCCGAGGGATTGCATGTGGGGAACATGTTCGCGTTCACAGGGGCCGACGTGTTCGGCCGGTTCAAGCGGCTGCAGGGGTACGACGTGTTCGAGCCGATCGGCTACGATGCGTTTGGCATCCACAGCGAGAACTTCGCGCTCAAGGTCGGCACCCACCCCAACGAGCTCATCCCGCGCAACATCGAGAATTTCCGTCGCCAGCTGGTGCGGATCGGCGGGATGTTCGACTGGCGCCACGAGCTGTCCACCACCGACCAGGCGTACTACAAGTGGACTCAGTGGCTGTTTCTGCAGCTGTACAAGGCGGGCAAGGCCTACAAGAAGTCGGCGCCGGTCAACTGGTGCCCCAAGGACAAAACCGTCCTCGCCAACGAGCAGGTGATCGGCGGGCGGTGCGAGCGGTGCGACACGCCGGTGGAGCAGAGGGTGCTGGAGCAGTGGTTCTTCCGGATCAGCGAGTACGCCGACAAGCTGCTGGCCAACCTGGACGACCATGACAAGATGGACTGGTCCGACACCACGGTCACGGCGCAGCGCAACTGGATCGGCCGCTCCGATGGCGCCGAGATCGAGTTTCCCGTCGGAAACGCAGGGAAGCTCAGGGTGTTCACCACCCGTCCCGACACGCTGTTCGGGGCTACCTTCATGGTCCTGGCGCCGGAGCACCCCATGGTGCCCGACCTCACCACCGCGTCCCAGCGCGAGTCGGTTAGCGAGTACCGAAGCGCGGTAGCGTCGCGTGACCTGGTCTCGCGCAAGGTGGGTGACCGCGAGAAGACCGGCGTGTTCACCGGGAGCTTCGCAAGGAATCCGGTGACCGGCCGGATGATCCCGGTCTGGATCGCGGACTACGTGCTGATGGAGTACGGCACCGGCGCGATAATGGCGGTGCCGGGGCACGACGAACGTGACCTCGAGTTTGCCCGGAAGTTCCAGCTCCCGGTGGTTGAGGTGATCACCGATGCGGGGCTCCTCCAGGAGTCGGGTGAGTTCAGCGGTCTGCCGGTGGACGAGGGGAAGGCCGCCATTACCCGCTGGCTGGAGGCCAACGGGGCGGGGCGTGGCGTGGTCCAGTACCGCCTCCACGACTGGTGCATCTCGCGCCAGCGCTACTGGGGGCCCCCCATTCCCATCATCTACTGCGACGCATGCGGCGTGGTGCCGGTGCCCGAGGCCGACCTGCCGGTGGTGCTGCCGGAGCTGGAGGACTTCCGCCCCGACGACAGCGGGACTTCGCCGCTGGCGCGGAACTCCGACTGGTACTTCGTGGACTGCCCCTCATGCGGAGCCAGGGCACGGCGCGAGACCGATGTCTCCGACACGTTCCTCGACTCGGCGTGGTACTACCTGCGCTATCCCAGCACCGAGTTCGACGACCGTCCCTTCGACCGGGAGCGCACCCGGCGCTGGTGCCCGGTTGCGTCGTACATCGGCGGCAATGAGCACGCGGTACTGCACCTCCTGTACTCGCGCTTCATCGCCATGGTGCTGAAGGAGCTGGGTCAGGTGGACTTCGAGGAGCCGTTCGCGCGCTTCCGGGCCCACGGCTTGATCGTGAAGGACGGGGCCAAGATGTCCAAGTCGCGGGGCAATGTCGTCATCCCCGATGAGTACATCGCCAAGTGGGGCGCGGACACCTTCCGGATGTACCTGATGTTCCTGGGGCCATTCCAGGAAGGCGGCGACTTCCGGGACGAAGGCATCAGCGGGCCGCGGCGGTTCCTCGACAAGGTGTGGTCGCTGGTGGGAGATGCGACCCGTGGAGCAACGCTCGACGACATCCCGCGCCACCTGGAAGTGAAGTGGAACCAGACCCTCAAGAGGGCGCACGAGGCCATCGATGCGCTGCGCTACAACTCGGCGATCGCGTCGTACATGGAGCTGGTGAACGCCATGCGCGACTCCGAGAACACCGACCGGCGGCTGGTGGAGGACCTGGTGGTGATGCTGGCTCCGTTCGCGCCGCACTTCGCTGAGGAGTGCTGGGAGCGCCTGGGGCATGGCGACTCGGTGTTCGACCAGCGGTGGCCCGAGTGGGACGAGGCGCTGACGGTTGAAGACAGCGTCGAGATCGCGGTGCAGGTCAACGGCAAGACCCGTTCGAAGGTGATTTTGCGCCGGGACAGCAGCCAGGAGGACGTGACCGCGGCCGCGCTGGCGGACGTGGGCACCCGCAGGTACGTCGGCGACCAGGCGGTGCGGAAAGTGATTTATGTGCCGAACCGGCTGGTGAATATCGTGATCTGAGATTTGAGCTACGAGCTTCGAGCTTCAAGGGGCTCACCTCGCAGCTCGCAGCTCGAAGCTTCTGCCTAGATTAGCTTTCCCGCCCCATGACCAACCCCGTAGCAACCACCTCCCCTGACCAGCTCGCCGAGGCCATCGCCCGTTGCCGCACCTTTGCGATCATCAGCCACCCGGACGCGGGCAAGACCACGCTGACGGAGAAGCTGCTGCTCTACGGCGGTGCCATCCACATGGCAGGCGCGGTCAAGGCCCGGCGGGCATCGCGCCACGCTACCAGCGACTGGATGGCGCTGGAGCAGGAGCGCGGAATCTCGGTCACGTCCAGCGTGATGCAGTTCGAGTACTCGGGCTACGACATCAACCTGCTAGATACGCCTGGCCACCAGGACTTCTCCGAGGACACCTACCGCACCCTGGTGGCGGCCGACAGCGCGGTGATGCTGCTCGACAACCGCCGGGGTGTCGAGGAGCGAACCCGCCAGCTGTTCGAGGTCTGCCGGATGAGGCGGACCCCGATCTTCACCTTCGTCAACAAGTGCGACCGGGTGGGTGCGCCGCCGCTGCAGCTGATCAGCGATGTCGAGGCAGACCTTGGCATCCGCTGCTACCCCGTGACCTGGCCCATCTTCGACGGCCACACCTTCCTTGGCGTCTACGAGCGCGCGTCGGGGCAGGTGCGGCTGTTCGAGAAGGGCGAGGACCACGGCTCAGGCAGGGCGGCGGAAGCGGCCGGCACGCTGGATGACCGGGCTGTGGTGGCGCGCCTGGGCGAGGGCGTGGCCCGGGCGCTGCGCGAGGAGCTCGATCTGCTCGACGCTGCGGGAGAGGAGTTCGACGCCGACGCCGTTGCCGAGGGCACCCTGACGCCGGTTTTCTTCGGCAGCGCGCTCACCAACTTCGGGGTGGAACCGTTTCTCAAGGCGTTCCTGCCATTGGCGCCGGCGCCGCTGCCTCGGGAGAGTTCGGCCGGGATCATCACTCCGGAGCATCCCGAGCTGACGGGTTTCGTGTTCAAGATCCAGGCGAACATGGACCCCAAGCACCGGGACCGGATCGCGTTCGTGCGGCTGGTGTCGGGACGATTCGTCGCCGGCATGAGTGCGCTGCACGTCCGGAGCGGGAAGCCGATCCGCCTCGCGGGGCCGCAGCAGTTCATGGCGCGGGAGCGGAAGCTGGTGGAGGAGGCGTGGCCGGGAGACGTGATCGGTCTCCATGACCGGGGCACGCTCAGGGTGGGCGACACGATTGTCACCGGCCCGCCGCTCGAGTTCGGCAACATTCCCCGCTTCTCACCCGAACATTTCGCGCGGGTGCGGCTGGCCGACCCGATGCGCCGGAAGCAGCTCGATACAGGGCTGCGCCAGCTGAGCGAGGAAGGCGCCGCGCAGGTGTTCTACGAGGACACCAACATCGGGC
>CAMLHP010000014.1 GCA_946479805.1 uncultured Gemmatimonadota bacterium
CCCGCCGGGGCTTCCTCGGCACCGGCAGCATCAAGTGGAACTTCACCAAGTTCGTCGTGAATCGTTCGGGCCAGGTGGTCCAGCGCCACCCACCCACCCGCACCCCCGAGGAACTGGAACCAGAGCTCCTCAAGCTGCTCTGACTCCAACCCCCAACCCCCAACCCCTCGCGACTCGCGACTCGTGACTCGTGACTCGTGACTCGTGACTCGATTCAATCAGCAACTCCCGTGACCTGCGCCACAGGCAGCGCCGCTTCAATCCCCCAGATATGTACGGCTGATATCGTCACACTGACGATTGCCATGGCACATTCACAACCGGAGTTTGCTGCATGCTGAAGACGATACTTGCCGCAGATATGCGGTCTGCCGCCCGGAAGAGCGGCTTCCTGGCGTTGCTGGCGCTGGCCTCGCTGACTGTTGCGGCGTGCGACGATGACACGAATGAGCCCGAAGTGGGCAATCTCGACGTCACCGTGACGGTCACCGGCGAGGGCACAGACGCCGACGGGTTCGATGTTTCAGTCGGAGCCGCCTCGATTGGTGCGGTTGCGGCCACCGGCGGCACCGTGTCCGCCACTGCTCTTGCCACCGGCGACACCCAGGTCACCTTGACTGGCGTGGATGCCAATTGCTCGGTTGATTCGGCCACCAAGACGGCCACGATCACCGACGGTGACACCACAGACGTGACGTTCGAGGTCACCTGCACCGCGCCCGCGGTATAGGTTGCCTCACGGGGCACGGCCTCCTCGTGAGGCCGTGGCTCCGCTCCCCACTCAGAGGACACTCCAATGTCCGCCAAGGGTAGAAAGCCCGCCAAGAAGGGGGCCCGCAAGTATGGGGAAGCAGCGGAGAAGTGGGTGGAAAGCGCCATGCGACGCCGGAAGAAGGGCACGCTCAGAAGCGGGCCCGGCGGCAAGGGTGGCAAGGTGAAGAGCCGCGAGCAGGCGATTGCCATCGGCCTCTCCGAAGCCCGCGAAAAGGGAGCCAAGGTGCCCCGGAAGAAATCGTGAGCTTCCTCAGCCGCCTTTTCGGCCCGCGCGAGACGCCCGAGGAAACACTCCAGCGCACCCGCCGGGCCCTGGAGTTGATGGACGCCGGAAAGACCGACGGGGAAGTGGAACGCGCGCTCTACATGGACGGAGTCCCGGTAGAGCGCGCGCGAAAACTCGTTGCCGATGTCAGACGGGCAAAGGACGCCAGACGATAATTCAGAGTCCTTACCGCCTTACCGCCTTACCGCCCTACCGCCTAAGGCGTCAGCGGTCTCGTCTCCGGCTCTATCTTGACGATCCACAGTCCGTTGTTGTTGTCATTCACGTAGGCCAGCCCGTCCTTCACCACCACGCCCCAGGTGTTGGGCGAGTTCTTCACCTCGCCCTCCATGTCACCGGTGTGCACGTGGACGATCTCCCGGTTCTGGGCCCGGAGGTCGCCCCTGAGCTCACCGCTGATGTCGAACGCCCGGAACCCGCCCTGGTACGCCCCCATGTAGAGCGTGTCACCCGCCACCCATACGTTGTGCACCCCGCCATACTCCGGTTCGTACCATGCCACCGAGCGGGGCGCCTCCATGTCCGACACGTCGATCACCTGCAGCCTGCCGTAGGCCCGTCCCGCAGCGGCGTCCTTGGCGCCCTTCACCCCGGCACCGGGGAACACCTCGTCGGCGATGAACACATAGTCGTTGTGTCTCCACGCCGTGTGCGTGCCGCGGATGAAGCCGGGGCCGCCCACCGCCTCGACCTCGCGGTACAGCGCATTGAGGTCGTACTTGTACTGGGTCACCAGCTGCGGATTGGAGGGACTGCCTCCCTTCACCCCGTTGCCCACGTCGAGAATGACGAGCCCGTCATTCCAGTAGGAGAGGTACGCCAGCCCGTCCTTGATATCGATGTCGTGCAGCGTGCGGCCGGCGTCGGGCCGGTCAGTGCGCCACTGCCCCACTTCCTTCGGGTTGGCCGGGTCGCCGATATCCACCACGTGCATCGCACCGGTGCCGTCATTGGTGAGGAACACGTGAGTGCCGTACTTCGGCTGCTGGTAGATGAACGCCGAGTGAACCCCGGCGTGGACTCCCTCGGTGAACTCGGCGATGACCTTCGGGTGGCGCGGATCATCCAGCGATGCGATGACGATACCGTTCTTCCTGTCCGATGCACCCTCGCGGGTGAACACCAGGGTCTTCCCGTCGGGCGTGGTCATCACATCATTGACCCGCCTGGTGTTGGTGACGATCGAATCAGTCACGACCGGGTTCGCGGGATCGCTGATGTCGATGGCGTACATCCGGTCGCCGCCGCGGCCAGTGCCGAGATACGCGGCCTTGCCGCTGGGGTGCACCCAGACCTCTTCGGTACGGAAGAGCGAGCGCGGCAGCCGGCCCACCACCGTGGCCGGCCGGCGTACATCCCGAGGCGCCAGGGTGATCGCGGCGTCGGCGCTCCGGTTTCCGAAGCTCGCGGTTACCAGGTAGTCGCCCGGCTCGTAGCCCACGAAAGCCCCGTCGGCATCAATGGACCCGTCACCCGGGGAGAAGCTCCACTGCGGCGTGAGCCCGGCGATTTCCCGTCCGTTGGCATCGCGCGCCACCGCGCTGAGCCGCAGCACATCGCCCTCCTTTGCATCCATCCGTGCCGGAGTTATCGCCACGCTCGCCACCTGTGTCGCGACCACCTCGACAGGAACATCGGTGCGTACATCGCCCACCGACGCCGTGATAACTGTCCGGCCCGGTGCCAGGGCGGTCAGCACCCCGTCGACCGACACGTCTGCCACACGCGACGCCGAACTGCGCCAGCTTATCTGGTCGTCTCGCTCGTCCTTGGCCTCCGACCACGATGTGGCCGAGAGCCTGACCCGCTGCCCCACGGCCAGCTTCGAGACCGCTGGCGTCAAGCTGATGCTGGCGGCAGGACCGGGGACCATGCGGATCCGGAGTCGCTCGAGGTAGGGCTTGGAGCCGGGCACAGTCGCAACCGCGCCGACCACTATCGAGCCAGTGGCGCCGGAACGGACCACGCCGCTGGTGTCCACTGAGCCCTCGAAGTAGCCGCCGGTGAGGAAGTAGCGGATGCTGGCGTTGGGCACCGGTTGCCCGCTGGCGTCGAGCGCCCTCGCGGCCAGCCGCACCGAGTCGCCCGCCACCATCGTGAGCTCGGGGCCCGCGGCGAAGGCAATGCGCGACACCGGGGAAGTTGCCAGGGACGGCGGCGGCGCTTGGGGCACCTGCTGCATCAGCGCAGCGAGCGCCATGAGTCCAGTAAGCATTCAGTCTGACCCGATTAAGGATGAAGTGGAGGCGTATCGCCAACCCTACGGGAGCTGCCCGGTCTGGGTTGCGGCCCTGGAAACCCGGGCTGGCGAGATGGCGTAGGTTACAGCCAATTCTACCCCTCACCCGGAGCCCGTGCCATGCGCCGTCCCATCGTCCTGCTACTTGCGCTGACCCTGGGCGCCGCCGCCTCGGCACGCGCCCAATCAGCTGCACCGGCCCCCAGCCGGGCCGCCGACAGCGCCGCAGTCCTGGTCGTGGTCCAGCGCGTCTTCGACGCCATGCGCAGCCGCGACTCCGCCGCGCTACGCACCGCCTTCGCCGCCGGTGCCCGGATGATGACCCCCGGCATGCGAAACGGCGCGCCGGTGGTTGCTGTGGAACCGGTGGACGGATTCATCAGAGCGGTGGGCCAGCCGAGTGATTCGACCTGGGATGAACGGCTCTACAACCCCGAGGTCCGGCTCGACGGCAACCTTGCCACCGTCTGGACCGAGTACGACTTTTACCTGGGAAGCTCGTTCCTGCACTGCGGGGTTGACGCCTTCCAGCTCGCCCGCTTCGCAGAGGGATGGAAAATCGTGAGCCTCGCCGACACGAGACAAAGAGACGGGTGCCCGAAACGGCAGTGAATGGTGATAAGTGCTGCGTGATGGGTGGTGCGTGAAGGGTGATAAGTGAATGGGCCCCCATCACCTATCACCCTTCACTTATCACTATTTGGCAAGTAGCCTGGGATGTCGCAGGAGTCCATCGTTCGTCCACTCCGAAAACCCGACATTCGCTTCCAGCTTCGGCGCTACCCAATGCGCCTTTTCGCTGGCCGGCACCCTGAGCCCGGTCACTGCTGGCTGCTTCCGCTCCAGCGGCGCCAGCCGCTTCCTGAGGTCGCGCAGCATCGAATCAGTGAAGCCCGTGCCCACCTTCCCCGCATAGCGCAGGTCTCCGTTCTGCTTCACCCCCAGCAATAGCGCGCCCAGCCCGGCTCGGCTCCCCTTGGGCTCGGTCCAGCCGATGATCACGAACTTTCCATGCTGCACCGGCTTGAGCTTTACCCAGTCGCGCGAGCGCCCGCTGGTGTACCTGCTCGCGGCTCGCTTTCCCATGAGGCCCTCGAAGCCTGCCTCGACCATGGCCTCGAACAGGTCGTCGAAGCTGCCTTCCAGCACCGGCGTTAGCCGCACGGCTCCGGTGTCCTCCACCGACTCCTCGAGCAAAGCACGGCGCTCGTGCCACGGCAGCTTCACAACCTGCTTGCCCGAAAGCGCGAGGACGTCAAAGACGGAGTACTCCACCGGCACGTCGCGCTGCAATGCGACCGGCGGGCTGGCCCGTTTCATCCGCTGCTGCAGCCGCGCGAAGCTGGGCACCCCGGTGGCAGGATCGGTGGCTATCAGCTCCCCATCCACTATGGCGCCATCCGGCACCGCCTCGCGAAGTCGCTGGGCCACCTCTGGGTAGTTGGCCTCAATCCTCAGCTTGTTTCGGGAGTAGATCCGGACTTCGCTGCCCCGGCGGGACGCGATCGCCCGCACGCCGTCGAGCTTGGGCTCGTAGATCCAGCCGTCCGGCAGCGCGCTCGGCTTGACCAGGGTCGCCAGCATCGGCGCTATCCAGCCTGCTGTCGTGGCACCGATGTCTGCATTGTCCTTGGATCCCATCCAGCACGCCTCCTCACCCCCTCTACCTCTTCTACCTCTTCCACCCCTTCTACCCCCTCTACCTCTTCTACCCCCTCTACCTCTTCGTGGCCAGTGCCGCGCCGAGGTCGGCCTTGTGACCCAGAATGTCAGCCCAGGGATCGCCATGGCGCGTGAGGTGCTCCGCCGCGGTGGCAACGGTGAAGTCTGTGGGATAGACCGATGCCAGCTCGTCCCAGCGTAGCGGCATCGAGACAGTTGCCGACGGGTGCATCCTGGGAGACAGCGCAGCCGCGAGCGACTTGCCCCGCACGTTCTGGTTGAAATCGAAGAAGACCTTCCCCTTCCGGTTCTCCACCTTCCACTCCAGCGTCACCTTGTCCGGCAGCCTCTGGGCCGCGAACTCACCCAGCGCACGAGCCATCTCGCGCACCTCGTCGAAGGTGAAGTCGCGCAGAATCGGCAGGTAGAGATGCAGTCCGGTCTTTCCCGACGTCTTCACGTAGGGAGAAAGTCCCAGTGACGTCGCAATCTCCCGCACCTCGAATGCCACCTCGCGTACCATGTCGAAGCCCTTCCGGTGCAGCCGGGGTTCCTCGCCCTTCTTCTCCTTGCCGGAATAGAGGTACGCGTCGAGGTCCACTACCAGGAAATCAGGGTAGTTGAGGCGTGACTCCTCGACCGATTCCTCGCTTGATGCGTAATCGGTGCCGAGTGATCGGCCGTCGGCTCCGCGGCCGGTGCGGGAGAACCATACGTGGTATTCCAGGGCCGCGAACTGACCCAGCCACAGCAGCGTGGCGAGGTTGCTCACCAGCAGCAGGTCTATCGCTCCCTTGTTCTCGGGACTGAACACCGGCAGCGACCGCACAAAGTCCGGCGCGTCGGGAAACTTCTTCTGGAAGAACTTCTTCCCTTCAACCCCATCGGGCGCCCGGGTGACGAACACCGGCCGGTCCTTCAAATGCGGCAGCAGCCACGGCGACGCTTCAGCCAGGTAACGCAGAAGGTGGCGCTTGGTGACCGCCGGCCGAGCCTGTGGCCAGAGCGGCTTGTCCAGGCTGGTCACATCCACTCGCTGGCGGCCGACTGCAAGGGTAGCTGAATCGTCGGCATCATCCAGCTGTTCCATCACCTTCGCTACCTGATCCCCGCCGCTGGAAGCCGCCATGGGTCAGCCCGCTTTCCGTCCCGAGCTGCTCTTCCGGGTGCGGCGACGCGCCGGCGTGTTGGGCTTGGCCTTGCCTCCGCGTGACCGCTTGAGGCTCCGCGCCAGCGCCTCGCGCAGGTCGATGACTTCGGTCTCCCTGTGCTCCGGTGCGGCCACGACTTCCTTGCCCTCCAGCTTGGCGTCGATCAGCTCCGACACCGCCTCGCGGTACGTGTCCCTGTAGTCCTCGGGGTCGAACGGCTTGCGCAGCATGGTGATGAGCTGCTGGGCCAGCTTCACCTCTTCGGCTGTGACCCTGGTCTTCGACAGGTCGGCGCCCTCGGTGGCGACGATCTCATCGGGATAGAAGAGCGTCTCCAGCGTCAAGCCGCCCTCGCGAGGCCGCAGCGCGCAGAGCTGCTCCTTCTTGCGAATGGTGATGGTGGCGATTGCCACCAGGTTCTTCTCGGTCAGCGCGCGCAGCAGCAGCGCGTAGGGCTTCTCGCCGCGGTCACCCGGTTGGAGGTGATACGCCTTCTCGAAATAGATCGGATCGATTTCCGAACCCTCGACGAATGCGCTGATGTCGATGGTGTGCTTGCTGCGGACCGGAAGCTTCTCGAAATCCTCGTCGGTCAGCGTCACGAAGCGGCCCTTGCCGTATTCGTAGCCGCGCACGATTTCCTCCCACGCCACCTCCACCTCGTCGGTGGGGCACCACCGCTTCTGCTGGATGGGCGTGCCGCAGGTCGCGTGGATCAGCTTGAACGACACGTCTTTGGAGCGAGTGGCACTGTGCAGCTTCACCGGAATGCTCACCAGCCCGAAGCTGATTATCCCTGACCAGATCGCGCGTTCCGCCATGTATCCTCCCAGGTCGGCCATGCGGAATGTCCACACGGCTGTCCACATCGAATGCACACGGTTTCCACTTCGCAACGCCGTGAATTCCGCCTCAATTATAAAGTTCGCATTGCCACCGCCAGGATGCGGTGTGGGACGTCACGGGGTGCCGAGCCGCCGAGCAGCCGAGCCGCCGACCGCCCTACCGCCATACCGCCATACCGACTTTCATTCCCGGCCAATGCGCATCTACTACTACCAGGATTCCTACGGGAACTTCGGTGACGAGCTGAACCAGTGGCTCTGGCCCAGGATGCTCCCGCGCGGCTTCGACCGCGGTGACGATGCCCTGCTGCTGGGTATCGGCACACTGATCCGGGAAGAGGTTCCGTCGGAGCCGGTCAAGGTGGTTCTCGGTGCGGGGATCGGGTATGGCAACCCGCCGAAGCTGGACCAGACCTGGCGCTTCTACGCCGTCCGCGGGCCGCGCACCGCGGAGGCGCTGGGCCTGCCGAGCGACCTGGCCATGACCGATGCCGCCGCGCTGCTCAATATCCTCGAGTCCCGGGACAGCCAGCCGAATGGTGTGGGTTTCATGCCCCATCACCTGAGCCGAGGGCGCTTCGACTGGGGACGGCTTTGCCGCCGCATCGGCGTGACGTACCTCGACCCGCGAGCACCGGTGCCGCGGCTCCTTGGCCGGATCAAGTCACTGAAGCTCGTGATTGCGGAGGCGATGCACGGGGCGATCGTGGCCGATGCGCTGCGGGTTCCATGGGTGCCAGTTCGCGCCTACGAGCACATCAATGAGTTCAAGTGGCAGGACTGGACCGAGTCACTCGAGCTCAGCTACCAGCCGATCCACTTGCCGGCTCTGGCGGACAATCACCAGCTCCGTCCCGCAAGGCGGCTGTCTGACTACGCCAAGCAGGCCTGGCGCCGCAAGTCGCTTACCCGGCAGGGCGCGCCCGACAAGCAGCTTCCCAGCCCGGCCACCGAAGTGGACCAGGCCACCGCGATCCTCGACGGACTCGCACGCGAGGAGCATGGCACGCTGTCGAACGACACGGTGCTGGCCGACCGCGTCGGCCGGCTGCAGGAAGCGCTGGCGCGGGTGTGCGCCGACTGGTGCAGCCCCACCGCCTGACGCCGGTCAGCGACCCTTCGATGTGAGAAACCGGATTCGGATCCCTCCGGTAACGGTGGAGAAGCGCTCTTCCATCGCCAGTCCCAGCTGCCCCTCGAACTGGGGATGGGCCACCAGCACCCCCAGTTTCCAGCCCGCATCATCCTGCCGCAGCAGCTGGCCCAGCCTGGCGTAAAGGTCGCGCAATCGAGTGACGTCTCCGATGCGTGCGCCGTAGGGAGGATTGGTGAGCACCAGGCCGGGCGTGGCGCCCAGCTCCAGTGCTGATAGCGGCTGCTGGGCACTGTCGATGTCACCCAGGACACCAGCCCGCTCGGCGTTGGCCCGACAGGCGGCAATGGCACCTGCGTCCCTGTCGAACGCGCGAACCGGCACGGGCGACCTGGGCAGCACCTGGGACACCAACGCCGCTCGCACCGCTGCGAAATCCGCCTTCGCCATGAGCGGCCATCTCTCACAGGCGAAGCTGCGCCCGAGCCCTGGCGGTATCCGCCGCGCCAGCATCGCCGCCTCGATGGCTATGGTGCCGGAACCCGCCAAGGGATCCACCAGTGGCACGGTCCCCTTCCAACCAGTGGAGAGAAGCATCGCCGCGGCGAGAGTTTCCCTGAGCGGAGCCTTGCCCGTCACCTGACGGTAGCCGCGCCGGTGCAGCAGCTCTCCGGAAGCATCCGCGCTTATTGTGACATCGTCCCGAAACACCCGCACAACCAGCCGCTGCACGCCTGGAGGCGTCGGCGCATCGTCGGGCGGCCATCGCAACTCCGTGACGCCATCCACCGCCCCGGCCGCCGCGCGCGCCAGGCGTTCCGCTATTCCACCCTGGTGGTACAGCTTCGATTTTCGGGAAGTAACGCGGAACGCTGCCTGGTCACCCGGTCGCAGCACGCCGTTCCAGGGCGCTGTCCTGGCGTGGCGCTCGAGCTCGGGGAAGGAACGCGCGTGAAAGGAAGCGAGCCGAAGAAGCAGCCGCGAAGCGGTGCGGAGTTGGATGTTGAGGCGGAAGAGATCGGCGCTGGAGGCCTCGAACGCCACGCCGCCCGGCTCGGTGCCCTGGGGTTCAATCCCCAGTGACCGCAGCTCATCGGCAGTGATCGCCTCTATCCCGGGGGCGGTAACGGCGAAACAGGAGTGCATCGCGAGAAGATAGGCGTAGGGCGTAGGGCCGAAGGTGTAGGGCCCAACGCCTCACGCCTCATGCCCTGCGCCCAGTCATGGCTAGGGGCGGAGTCGAACCGCCGACACGCGGATTTTCAGTCCGCTGCTCTACCAACTGAGCTACCTAGCCGACAAGCCGCGGAAAATAAGCCTTGACCGGGCTGCCGTCACCCCCCATTCATCCTCGCATGCCTCGCCCCCCTCTTCTACCCCTTCTACCTCTTCTACCTCTTCTACTGTCCTGCCACCGTCCCGCAGGCGATTCGGAACTCGTGGCTCTCAGACACCGGTCAGACACCCTCTGGCTGGTGCCTGCTCCCGGCGTCCGGCTCAGCGCGGGCTACACCCCCCGCCTGGAGCTCGAATCCGGCGCGGATATCCCCTTCGGGACCCATGCCGTCAGCCCCGATTCGCTCTGGTTTACCGAACCTCCCATGGCCGTGGCGCCGGGGCCGGCGGCGGAGCTCTCGGGCAGCCTCAAGGCCAGCACCTGCGACAACGATGCCGGTTATTGCCGGCTCATCGTCGTGCCGGTACGGGAGGGGCAGGTCCGCTGAGCTGGCCCGTGCGTCTGGCCCCCCACAGGGTCGGGGGTATCTTCAGCGGGTACCGCTGTTCGCCTTGCAAGCAACCATCAGACGCCGAGTGGTCGTTATGCGCCCTGTTTCCATTGCGGTCCTGCCTTTGCTGCTGCTCGCAGTTCCGGTTCAGCTGGCCGCCCAGGAGTCCGCCGAACGCGGCGGCTTCGTGGTAACCCTTGGCCAGGACACTCTTTCCGCCGAGCAGTATGTCCGCACCGCCACGTCGCTCGAAGTCACCCGGGTCGCGAGCTCTCCCCGGGTGACTGTGCTGACCGCGCGCGCCGGGCTTGGGCCAGACGCGCGAGTTACCCAATTCGATTTCGAGGTGCGGCCCGGCGGCATGCTGGAGCGCCCAGCTTCGCAGGCGGGCTCGATTTCATTCAGTGACAGCAGCGCGCAGGTGTCCCTCCGGCAGGGAGACAGCACCCGCTCGTACGCCACGGCAATTTCCGGACATGCGCTTCCGATGCTGAGCGGCACCTGGTCCCTCTACGACCAGGTTACCCGCCACGCCGCGGCCGGTGGCCAGGACTCGACGTCCATTCAGCTGGTCTATCCCGGCGCCATGAATCCGATGAGCACGTACGTCGTGCGCCGGGGCGCCGACTCGGTGGTGATCGGCATGTTCGGGTTTCCTGGTTTGGCCGCAGTGGGCTCCGCCGGCCAGCTGCTCGGCCTGGACGGCCGCGAGACCACCCAGAAGGTGATGGTGACGCGGGTGGATTCGGTGAACGTCCCTGAGCTTGCCGCGGCCTGGACCCTCGCCGAGGCCGAGCGCGGGGCGACCGGCACGCTCTCTCCCCGTGACACCGCCGATGCAATGATTGGAAGTTCGCGAGTGACCATCGATTACGGCCGGCCGCGGAAGCGGGGCCGCGAAATCTTCGGCGGCATAGTGCCATGGGGCGAGGTCTGGCGGACCGGTGCCAACTCGGCGACCCAGCTCATGGTCGAGAGTCCCACGACCCTGGGCGGGACCCTCAAGCTCCACCCCGGTGTCTACACCATCTGGACCCTTCCCACCCAGAGCGGTGTAACCCTCATCATCAACGGGCAGGCCGGTCAGTGGGGCACCGAGTATCACGCCGAGCGTGACATTGGCAGGATACCGATGACTGTTTCTTCCGGCCCTGAAGTGGAGATGTTCACCATCCAGGTGGAAGCGCGCGGCGAGAGCCGCGGAGCGATTGTGTTCGCCTGGGACACCACCCGCTGGGAAACCTCGCTAGAGGTGGAGTAATGCCGACCGAGCAGCCCGTGCGGTTCCCCAACCTCACGGTCCTTGGCCATCCGCTGATCCAGCACAAGCTGACGCTGCTTCGCGATCGCAGCACCAGCACCCGTGACTTCAAGCAGTTGGTCAACGAGATCGCGATGCTCATGGCATACGAGGTTACCAAGGACCTCGCCACCGAGCCGGTTGAGATCGAGACCCCGCTGGAGCGGATGACCGGCCAGCAGGTGGCTGGCAAGAAGCTCACCCTCGTGCCCATCCTCCGCGCCGGCCTCGGCATGGTGGAGGGCATCGCTCAGCTGATCCCGTCCGCGCGGGTGGGCCATATCGGCATGTACCGCGACCACGACTCGCTCCAGCCGATCGACTACTACTTCAAGATCCCGGGCGGCGAGGAGGAACGCGACTTCATCATCCTGGACCCCATGCTCGCCACCGGAGGCTCGGCCGTGGCCGCCGTGACGGCGCTGCGCCGCGCCGGGGCCCGGCGGATCAGGTTTCTCTGCATCGTCAGCGCGCCGGAAGGCGTCACCCGCATGCTCGGCGCGCACCCCGATGTCCCCGTCTATACCGCCGCGCTGGACCGACAGCTCAACGAGAAGGGCTACATCCTACCCGGGCTGGGGGATGCGGGGGACAGGCTGTTTGGAACCAGATAGACAAGCGGTGAAGGTTGAACAATGATCGGTTAAGAGGGTGCGCACCAATTCCCACCGATCGACTGTCACCTTTCACTTATCACCATTCATCTCCATCAACCTTCCGAGTTAATGGCCACTCCTACTCTCCGACTGACATTTCATGGCGCAGCGGGCCAGGTTACCGGCTCGATGCACATGCTCGAAGCCGCCGGCATGAAGCTGGTTCTCGACGCCGGTCTCTTTCAGGGCAAGCGCAGGGAATCCGACGCCCTCAACCGCAACCTGCCGTTCGATCCCAGGGTACTTGACTCGATAGTCCTGAGTCACGCCCACATCGACCACACCGGCCGGGTGCCGCTGATGGTCAACCACGGCTTTCACGGCCCGATCTACGCCACCCCCGCCACCCGCGACCTCTGCGCCGTGATGCTCGCAGATTCGGCGCATATCCAGGAATCCGACTTCGAGCACCTCAAGCGGTACGATCGCGCCGGCCCCGAAGCGGAACCTCTCTATACCATGCGCGACGCGATTGCGGCACAGGAGCTGATGGTGGGAGTGCCATACAAGCGGATCCAGCACCTCAGGAAGCACCTCACCATTGAGTACGTGGACGCAGGCCACATCCTGGGTTCGGCCAGCGTCGATGTGCGGATCACCGAGGGAAAGCAGCCGCACCGGCTGGTCTTTTCGGGTGACATCGGACGCACCGGCATGCCCATCATCCGGAATCCTGATCCACCCACCGGTCCCATCGACACCCTGATCATCGAATCGACCTACGCGCTCAAGACCCACGCTGCGCCGGCCGATGCCGAGAACAACCTCGCCGAGATCATCTCCAGGGTGGTGGCCCGCGGCGGCAAGATCCTGATCCCGGCGTTCGCGGTCGGCCGCACCCAGGAGATGGTCTACGCCATACATGAGCTGTTTCGGGCGAAGAAGATCCCCCAGGTGCCGGTGTACATCGACAGCCCGCTGGCCACGGAGACCACCAGCGTCTTCCGCATGCACCCCGAGATCTTCGACAAGACCGAGGACATGGTGAACTCGAATTCGCCGCTCTTCGACCACCGCCTCGTTACGTACACCCAGAGCGTCGAGGACTCCAAGCGTCTCAACACCCTGAACGGACCCGCCATCATCATGTCGGCATCCGGAATGGTGGAGGCTGGCCGCATCCTTCATCACATCAAGAATCATGGCGGCGACCACCGGAACTGCATCCTCTTTGTCGGGTTCCAGGCCGAGCACACCCTCGGCCGGCGGATCAAGGATGGCGAAAGGAAGGTCCGGATCTACGGCGAGGAGGTGGAACTCCGCGCCGAGGTCGAGGCGATCGATGGCTATTCGGCTCATGCGGGGCGCAATGAGCTGATCGCGTGGATCAAGGCACTGGGTGGCCCGATCAAGCGGGCCTTTGCGGTTCACGGCGAGCCCGAGTCGCTGGCCGAGATGGCCAGCCTCCTCCGGCAGGCGGGTGTGGGCGAGGTGCACGTGCCGGAACAGGGGCAGTCATTCGATCTCTGACCCGGCGTGACACCAGCCGGATGCGCCGGTAACTTCCAGCGTGCTCCGTTTTCCCCGCCGGGTCGCCAAGCTGCTCGGCCTGGTTGTCGTCACCGCCCTGATCGGCTACACCATCTCGCTGGTGTTCGTGCTGGTGACGAGCATGCAGGACCAGCGCGAACCGGTGGATGCGATCGTTGTGCTGGGTGCCGCCCAGTACAATGGGCGGCCGTCACCGGTGCTGAGGGCGCGGCTGGAACACGCGCTGTCGCTGCACCGCGATCAGCTCGCACCCCGGATAATGGTCACCGGAGGCGTGGGGCGGGGCGACACCACCAGTGAGGCCGAAGTGAGCCGCAGGTGGCTGCTGGCCCGCGGGCTCCCCGATACTGCCGTGGTGGCGCTGCCGCGGGGCCGCTCATCCGCCGTATCCATGACCGACGCCGCCGCCTGGCTGCGCGAGCGGGGGCTGGACCGGGTGCTGCTGGTGAGCGATCCATTTCACATGGCGCGGCTCAGGTTCGAGGCGCGCCGCACCGAACTCGATGCGCTGGTGTCACCCACGCCGTCGAGCCCGATTTCCGACAACCCGAACCTCGAACTGCGCTACCTCTTCTGGGAAGGTCTCAAGGCCCCGGTGGCGTGGGTGAGGAGCTGGTCCTGGCTGCGAGGCCGCGATGTCTTCTGATCCCCAACCTTCAAGGAAGCCCTCAATGTCTTATTCACGGCCGCTGACCGCGGCCCTGGTCGCCGTTGCCGCCCTCATGCCTTGGCAGGAGCTGGAGGCTCAGGCTGCCGCGCTGGACGTCCCGGTGGTGGTCGATACGCTCGGCAATGGCCTGGTGCTGATGGTGCATGAGGATGCGTCGGCACCCATTGTCAACGTCAATGTCTGGTATCACGTGGGCTCGGGCGACGAGAAGCCGGGCCGCACCGGATTCGCCCACCTCTTCGAGCACCTGATGTTCATGGGATCGGAGCATGCGCCCTATCCCGAGTTCGACCGGAGGCTGGAGGCTGCCGGCGCCAACAACAACGGCTCCACCACCGAGGACCGCACCAACTACTTCGAGGAAGGCCCCGCCAACGCATTGCCTCTGATGCTCTGGCTCGAGGCCGACCGCATGGGCTGGATGCTGCCCACCATGGATTCCGCCAAGGTGGACCTCCAGCGCGACGTGGTGAAGAACGAACGGCGCCAGAGCTACGAGAACCAGCCCTATGGCATGGTGTGGGACCACCTGCCCCGGATGCTCTTTGATGCTTCGCATCCGTACTCCTGGCCGGTGATCGGTTCCATGGCGGACTTGAGTGCAGCCTCGCTCGAGGACGTCAAGCAGTTCTTCCGCGAATACTATGCGCCCAACAACGCAGCCATCGTCGTGGCGGGAGACGTCAAGGCGGCCGACGTGAAGCCGCTGGTCGAGAAGTACTTCGGCGCCATCCCGCGGGGTCCCGAAATCAGCCGGCCCACCCCCGAGGCCATCCCGCTCCGGCGCGACACGCTGCTGGTGCTGGAGGACCGGGTCCAGCTCCCCCGGCTCTACTATGCGTGGCACAGCCCGAAGCAATGGGCCCCGGACGATGCGGCTCTGGATCTTGCGGCATACGTGCTGACCGGCGCCAAGAACTCGCGACTCACCAGGGAGATGGTGTACGAAGAGCAGACAACCAGCAACGTCTCCGCATTCCAGAATGGACAGCGACTGGCGGGACAATTCATGATCATTGCGACGGCGCGTCCCGGTACCACCCTGCCCACGCTGCAGCAGACGATCGATGCCGAGATCGCCCGGCTGGCCAGTGAGGGTCCGACGGCGCGCGAGCTGGAACAGGCACAGAATGCGTTCGAGGCCGGCTTTCTCGATGGACTCGAAAGCGTCGGCCGGAAGGCGGACCGGCTCAATGCGTACTACTACGCGCTGGGCGTCCCCGATTCATTCCAGCGCGATGCCGAGCGTTACCGCGCCGTCACCGCCGACGATATTCGCCGGGTGGTCGCAACCTGGCTCACCGGCCCCCGCGCCGTCGTTTCGGTGGTGCCCCAGGGCAGGACCGAGATGGCCGCCCGTGAAAGGATGACACCATGACGTTCGACGGCTCGACGGTTCGACGGCTCGGCGGTTCGGCGCCGGCACTGGGCACGGTGCTTCTCACACTGGCCTGCGCATCGCAGGCACCCCCGCCGCCGCCAATGCCGCAGCAGCCCACGACCGTGGCCCACTCGGAGGCCGCGGCATTCATGGCCACCGCGCCGGACCTCGGCCCCGCGCCTCGGCTGGTGCTTCCATCGCCCACGGAGACAACGCTCCCCAATGGCCTGACCGTCAAGCTGGTCGGGATGCACGAAGTGCCGGTGGTGCAGGCGGTGCTTTCAATCGAGGGAGGAGCCAGGCTCGATGGCAAGCTGGCCGGCCTTGCCACCTTCGTGGGCGGCATGCTCGACGAGGGTGCGGGTGACCGTGACGCGTTCGAGCTCGCCGCCCAGGTGGAGTACCTCGGCGCCTCGCTCGGCACCGGCGCAGGCTGGGATGCAACGACCATATCGCTGCGTGCACCCAAGCGCACAATATCGGAAGCGATGGCCCTCATGGGCGACGTGGTGCTCCGGCCCCAGTTCGCCACCGAGGACGTCGAGCGGCAGCGTGACCTCCGCATCGCCAGTATCCTGCAGTCGCGCGACCAGCCCGGTGCCGTGGCCGGCAATGTATTCGGCTACACCGTCTATCCCCCGGCGCATCCCTATCACCGCCCCATCGGCGGCGACAGCATCAGCACGGTGCAGCTCGATTCCGCCACGGTGCGCGGGTTCTGGAACCGCACCGCCGACCCGCGGAAGGCGACGCTGGTCATCGCCGGAGACCTGAACCTCGACGAGGCCCGCGCGCTCGCCACCAGCGCGCTTGGCAGCTGGCGCGCGCCAGCCACGAGTGCGGACACCGCCGGTGGCGTTGCCGAGCCGCCTCGCCCTCCCACCCGGGTCTTCCTGGTGGACAAGCCCGGCGCCGCCCAGAGCGTGGTGATGATCGGCGCACCGGGAGTCTCGCGCGCCTCGCCCGACTACGCTGCCATCACGCTCATGAACACCATCCTCGGTGGCTCCTTTTCCTCCCGGCTGAACGACATCCTGCGGGAGCAGAAGGGATTCACCTATGGCGCCGGATCGGGCTATGACTGGCGGCCGCTGCCCGGCCCGTTTGGCGCGCGCGCGGCGGTGCGTACCGATGTGACCGACAGCTCACTCGCGATCTTCTTTGACGAGTTCCGCCGCATCCGGAGTGAGCCGGTGACGCAGCAGGAGCTCGATCGCGCCAAGTCCTATGTCAGCCTCAGCGCACTGGGCGATTTCGAGACCACTCAGCAGGTTGCGTCGCAGCTCGCATCGCTGGACCAGTTCGGGTTGACGCTTGCCGACATTCCGAGGGAGCTCGACCAGGTGAGGTCGCTGGGCGCCGCGGATGTGCAGCGCGCGGCCCAGAAGTACCTGGACCCCAACCACCTGACCGTTGTCGTGGTGGGGGACGTGAAGAACATCCGGACCGGCGTCGAGGCCCTGGGCCTCGGACCGGTGATGTTGCTGGACCACGAGGGAAACGAGGTGAGACAGTGAGACGGGAATCCATGCTGGCGCTGACGCTGCTGGCAGTCGGCAGCTCTGCGTCGGCCCAGACACTTGATGTGCCGACCGACACATTCACGCTCGACAATGGCCTCCGGGTTGTGGTTCACGAGGACCACTCCGCGCCGGTCGCGTCGGTGAACATCTGGTACCACGTCGGCTCCGGCCGCGAGACCGAGGGCCGCACCGGCTTTGCCCACCTGTTCGAGCACATGATGTTCCAGGGCTCGGCAAACGTGGGTGACGACGCCCACTTCAGGACCATCCAGGGCGCAGGCGGCACCCTCAACGGCTCCACCAACGGCGACCGCACGAATTACTACGAGACCGTGCCAGCCAATTACCTGGAGACGGCCCTCTGGCTCGAAGCCGACCGCATGGGGTGGCTGCTGCCAGCCATGACCCAGGGCAAGCTCGACAACCAGCGCGATGTGGTGAAGAACGAGCGGCGCCAGAACTACGAGAACCGACCCTACGGGATGGCCTCCATAAGGATCAGCGAGATGCTCTATCCCGCTGATCACCCCTATCACTGGCCCACCATCGGATCACAGGAAGACCTGACCGCCGCCTCGATGGAGGATGTGCAGGGATTCTTCCGCACCTGGTACGCGCCAAACAACGCCTCCCTGGTGGTCGCTGGCGACGTCGACCCGGCAGAGGTCCGGAGGCTGGCCCGGAAGTACTTCGGCGCCATACCCACCGGGGACCAGATCCCGTCGCCGAAGGCGCGGCCCGTCACGCTCGATGCCGACCGACGCGCCGTGCTGGAGGACCGCGTGACCCTCCCCCGGGTCCAGCTGACCTGGCCCACGGTCGAGGCGTGGCATGCCGACGAGGCCGCGCTCGACGTCATGGGCACCATCCTTGGCAGCGGCAGGACCTCGCGGCTCTACCAGCGACTGGTTTACCAGGAGCAGGCAGCCCAGAGCGTGTCGGCATTCAACGGCTCGCGCGAGCTGGCCGGAAGTTTCGGCATCACCATCACCGCGCGGCCGGGAACCAGCCTCTCGCAGATGGAGCGCTCGGCGTACGAGGAGATCCGCCGGCTCGCCACCGATGGCCCCACCGACGAGGAGATGCAGGCCGCACGCAATGGCATCGAGTCGTCGTTCGTGTTCCGGCTCAGCTCCACCGCCGGGAAGGCAAACCAGCTCAACGACTACAACACGTTCCGGGGCACGCCTGACATGTTCAACCGGGACATGGCCCGCTTCACCGCCGTCACCGCAGATGACGTCAAGCGAGTCGCGATGACCTGGCTGGTCGGCAAGCCCAAGGTGGTGCTGTCGACCGTTCCCAACGGCCAGCCCGAACTGGCCGCGCAGCCCCAAGAGGTGCAACCGTGATCCGGACCATTGCCCGCGCCGCCGCAATCTCGGCGCTGCTCGCTTCACCGCTCGCGGCCCAGGAACTGGATCGCAGCGTTCCCCCAACGCCCGGACCGACGCCGCCAGTGGCGATGCCGGACGTGCAGGTGCGTACGCTCACCAACGGCCTCAAGCTCTGGGTGGTCGAGACATCGGAGCTGCCCACCATAAATGCAGTGCTCACCTTCAGCGCGGGGTCAGCCCAGGACGGGAACCTCCCCGGTCTCGCGGCCGTGACCGCGGAATTGCTCGACGACGGCGCGGGCGGCCGCGACGCCCTCCAGTTCGCGCGGGCGGTTGACCTGCTGGGCATCGGACTCGGTGCCTTCGCCTCCGAGGAGCGGGTCAGCGTGTCGCTGTCCACGCTCACCCGCACCGCCGACTCGGCCTTCGCGCTGATGGGCGACCTCGTAATGCGTCCGACGTTTGCCACAGAAGAGATCGAGCGCGAAAGGAAGTCCCGGCTTCAGTCACTCCGGCAGCAGCAGGATCAAGCGTCCACAGTGGCGACCCTGACGTTCAACGAGCTGGTGTATGGCAGCGCCCATCCCTACGGGCGCCCTTCGACCGGAACGCCCGAGGCTGTGGGACGGATCAGCCGGGACGACATTCACGGTTACTACTCCACCTGGATCCGGCCCAACAACGCGGTTCTTGTGATGGTGGGCGACATCTCGCCCGACGCCGCCGAGGCGCTGGCGCAGCACACCTTCGGCAAATGGGAGCGGGGCACCATGCCTGCATCCGCGAAGACGGCGCCGTCCCGCCCCGAAGCCAGGACCGCCACTGGTGTTTTCCTGGTGGACAAGCCGGGTGCGGCCCAGAGCGAAATCCGGATCGGGCATGCCGGGGTGCCGCGCACCTCGCGGGACTACTACCCGCTGCAGGTGATGAATGCACTCCTGGGCGGGCAGTTCACCAGCCGCATCAATCTCAACCTGCGCGAGGACAAGGGGTTCACCTACGGCGCGCGGAGCGGGTTCTCCTACAACCGGGGGCCTGGGCCGTTCGTCGCATCGGCCGGCGTCTTCACCGCCAAGACCGACAGCTCGCTCATCGAGTTCATGAAGGAGCTGCGCGACATTCGGGGCAGCCGCCCCGCCACCGAGGCCGAGGTGAGCTTCGCGCGCGGGTCGCTGGTGCAGTCATATCCCCGGATGATCGAGACCAATTCCGGAGTTGCCAGCAGGTTGGCTGAACTCGCCTTCTTCGGATTGCCTCCGGCGGAACTGGCGCGCTATCCCGAGGCAATCGAGGCGGTCACCACCGCCGACGTCGCCCGGGTGGCGAAGGAGTACCTCCATCCCGACAACGCCGTGATCGTGGTGGTGGGCGACCTCGCAACCATCCGGGCCGGAATTGACGCGCTGAAGCTGGGGCCGGTGACCATTGTCGACGAAGATCAGGCGGGGACGGATTAGACCACAGACCCAGCAACACAAGGAGAACCGGAAGGGGCGCACTGCGTGCGCCCCTTCTTGTTTGGAAACCAGAACGATGACATCGCGCGCAGAATGCCGTGCGTCAATGGCGTGCGCGGATACCGCATGCCGATACGGCGCGGATACCGCATGCCGATACGGCGCGGATACCGCATGCCGATACGGCGCGGATACCGCATGCCGATACCGGGCGCATGCGGGCAAACCATCGACGCGCGCGCGATCATCATCAAGGGCGCACGCGGTGCGCCCCTACCACGGGCCGGCGTCAGGGCGAAATCCGTCGGTGTGCACCCCTATAATTCAATGGGTTGTGTTCGATGTACTGGGTTGCCCGAACCAGATGCTGCTCGCTACGGATGTAACTCTCCCAATAATTGCGTTGCCACACACGCGCATTGGGCGTCCCACGCAGGATATTGATCTGGGACGTACACGAGGCCTTGAACCCTGCGATCACCGATCCAAGGCTCCCTTTGGGGCGTCCAAAGGCTCCGCCAATCGTCTTGCCGGTTCGGCTCGATCCGTCGATATGGAGAATTGCGTGCATGTGATCGGGCATCACCACATATGCGCCCAGGGCCACTTCCGGACGCATGCTTCCAGTACGAAGCCACGCAGCCTCGGCGATTTGGCCTAATCCGGATAGCGCCATCCTGTCGCCGACAACAACCCCGAACAGCGGCTCCCGGAGATACGTACACAGGGTAACGATATAGCTGGACCGAGCCCTATAGTCTCGATCTCCGAACCGCAAGGAGCGGCGCGAGTGGTCGCAAGCCTTGTCCATGCACTATTGTTCACGGCATCCCGCCCGGCGTCATAACCACGCAAACGCGATTCTACTCCCGATAATTCCAAGGCCCTCCATGCCCCTCCTCTCCACCCAGCGCATCCACACCGGGAAGGTCCTGAACCTCGACATCGACACGGTCGAGTTTCCCGATGGTTCCACCGGCACGCTCGAGATGATCCGCCACCCCGGCGCCGCGGCGGTGCTGCCGTTCCTCGATGATCCCCGTGACCCCGATCCCCGCGCCGTCCTGATCCGCCAGTTCCGCCACGCAGCCAACGGCGACATCTGGGAGATTCCCGCCGGGCGGCTCGACCCTGGCGAGCAGCCGGCCGACTGCGCCCGCAGGGAACTGGCCGAGGAGACGGGATTCTCCGCCAGCAGGGTTGAGCGCATCACCAGCGTCCTTACTACGCCGGGCTTCACCGACGAGGTCATCCATCTGTTCGTGGCCAGCGGGCTCGGCGCCGGCACCGCCCGACGGGAAGCCGACGAGTTCGTCGAGATTCACGAGGTGCCCTGGTCCGAGGTGCTCCGGCTGGTACGCGCCGGCGAAATCCGCGACGGAAAGACCCTTGCCGCCATCCTCTACACACAGGCATTCCACCGCTAGCGGCCCTGCGTGTCAGCGCTTTCTGGATGCCCCAGAGGGCGGTAAGATTCCCGGATGCCGTCCCGCACCATGAAACAGGTTTCCACAGACGTCCGGAAGGGCTCATTTGCCCCCGCCTTCCTCCTCCACGGCTCCGAAGAGATCCTGAAGGACGAGCTGGCGCGGATTATCGTGGACCAGGCCCTCGACCCTTCCACCCGCGACTTCAATTTCGACCAGGTCTCGGCGGCCTCCCTGGATGATGAGGCCGTGGAATCACTCTGCAACACGCTCCCGATGATGGCCGAGCGCCGGGTGGTGGTGATCCGGGATCTCGACGCGTGGAAGCGGCGGGCCAAGGCCAAGTCGGCGTTCCTCCGGTATCTCGGCCAGCCGTCGGACTCCACTGTGGTGGTCCTGATCCAGTCCGGCGACGATGCCCCCGACAAGGAACTCGCCAAGCTGGTGGTTACCGTCAACTGCACCCCCGAGAGTGCCCGCTCCCGCGAGAACTGGGTCCTCCGCACCGCCAGGGCCCAGGGCGTTGAGCTGGATGATGAGGTGCTGCGGCACCTGGTTCAGGCCACTGACACCCTCACCGGCGCATCGCTGGAACTGCAGAAGCTCGCGGCGCTCCCCGCCGGTACTACCATGTCGCTGGAGCTGGTGGGCGACCTGATCGGCGTGCGACATGGCGAGACCAGCCTGGATTGGCGGAACGCGATCATGGATGGAGACCCGGGGCGCGCGGTGGCACTGCTCGAGCCGGTGCTGGGGCAATCGGGGATGAGCGGGGTCAAGCTGGTAAGCCTGTTGAGTACCACACTCGCCGGAGTGGGTGTCGCGCGCGCCGCGTACGACCGCGGCACCCGGGGTGGCTCGCTCTCGAGCGCAGTGATGGCCAGCATGAGGGAAGCGCGGCCCTTCGGCCTCGGATCGTGGGGAGACGAAGCCAGCCGGTTCGCCCGCTGGGCCGCCTCGTGGCCCGAGTCCCGGCTTCGGAGCGCCGTGTCGCACACTCTGGCAGCCGACATCGCACTCAAGTCCACGACGCTTTCGGGCGAAGTTGGAGTCCTCACCGACCTGGTCTTCCAGCTTGCTCCCGCGGAGATGATGGCAGCGCGATGAGACAGTTTCGCTACTTGGCGATCCCTCTGATCGCACTCGGGCTCCTTCAGGTGGGAGCGCCCAAGGTTGCGCTGGGCCAGGCCGATATCCGCCTTGCTGGCGCGGTGGCACTGGCCCAGGAGGGCCGCGGCGATTCCGCCCGCGCCATCGTGCAGCAGGTGCTGGGCAGTGTAACGCCCTCGGACCCGCTCTATGTCGAGGCCTTGCTGGCCCGTGCACGTGTCGCCGAATCGGCTGACACGATGCGCCGGCAGCTGCAGCAGATAACCGTCGAGCATGCGCTTTCGCCCTGGGCCGATGACGCGCTCCTGGCGCTGGCGGAGCTCGAGTACGCCAGCGGCAACCTTCCCGCCACCACCCGGAGCCTCGAACGCTTCCGAACCGATTATCCAACGTCGCCGCTTCTGTCCGCGGCCGCGTTCTGGGCGGCGCGGGCGTACTTCGACACCAGGAACGAACGGGCAGCGTGCGAATGGGTGGGAATGGGCATGGCTCGCGTGTCGCGGGCGCCGGCGGACATCGCACCCCAGCTCGAGTTCTTCGCAAGGCGCTGTCCGTCCACCGCGCTAGCGGCCGGAAGCGCCCAGCTGCCGCCGCTTCCCCCGGCCGACACCATCGCCCTGGTGTCGACGCCCGACGCTGGCCGACCCACGATGGACCCGGCTCCATCACCCTCGGCGCGCGATACCGCCATCGTGTTGCAGCCGCCGGCGGCCGATTCACTCAGGCGGGATCCCGGCGTGATCATCGCACGAGTGGACACCGCGACGCAGGCACAGCCTCAGGCACCGCCCCAGGCGGCGCCTCAGGCAGCGCCCCAGCCACCCTCCCGGCCCGTCGAACCAGGGCCCCGCCTCTACCGGATCCAGGTGGTGGCGGCCAGCAACGCGGCCGATGCTGCGGCCGCAATCGCGAAGCTCAAGGACAACGGCTATGACGGCCGGGTGATCCAGGAAGGCGGCTACCACAAGGTGCGCGCCGGCGGCTGGCCCACCAGAAATGGCGCCAGTGCGGCACTCCCGGCGCTGGCGGCCATCTTCCCAGGCGCCTTTACCGTGCGGGATCCCTGACAGTGGCCGTGCGCGACGCAGGCAGTACCCCGCTCATGCAGCAGTACCGCGAGATCAAGGCACGCCACCCTGGCGCGATCCTGTTTTTTCGCATGGGCGACTTCTACGAGATGTTCTTCGACGACGCCGAACTCGGTGCCCGCATCCTCGATATCACCCTGACATCGCGCGGTGACGGCGTGCCGCTGGCTGGCGTGCCGGTCAAGGCGGCCGCCGAGTACCTCCGGCAGCTGGTGGCTGCGGGCCAGCGTGTGGCCATCTGCGAGCAGGTGGAAGATCCCCGGCTCGCCAAGGGTATCGTCAAGCGGGAAGTCATCGAGACGGTGACGCCTGGTGCGCAGCTTCAGGACGGCTGGCTGCCCGGCAGCAGCAACAACTGGCTGGTTGCCATTGCGCGCGCTGACGCTTCGGTGGGCATCGCCGCTGCGGACCTCGGCACCGGTGAATTCCTGCTCGAGACGGTGCCGGCCGACGGCGCCGTCGAGGCCATTGCCCGACTGGCACCGCGCGAAGTGGTCCTCGCCGATGGCGACGATGCCACGCTGGACGACGGCGTCATGCTCACGACCCGCGACCGCTGGGAATTCGATCCCGCGCTGGCACGGGATGAGGTCGCACGCCGGTTTCACCTCGCCACCCTGGATGGCCTGGGAGTGGGCGAGGGCGATGCCGCTGCGATCGGTGCGGCCGGTGCGCTGCTCCGCTACCTCTCCGACCTGCAGCCCGCGGGACTGCCCCACCTGGCCCGGCCCACCGTCCGGAGGAGCGATGCGCTTCTCTGGGTGGACGAGATGACCCGCCGGAACCTCGAGTTGGTGGAGCCGCTCCGGGCCGGCGCCAAGGGCACCACCCTGCTCGAAGTCATTGACACCACTCTGACAGCTCCGGGTGCGCGGCTGCTGCGGCAGTGGGTGCTTTCGCCGCTCCGGCTTCCCGCCGCGATCAACCAGCGGCTCGACGCGGTGGAAGCACTGGCGAGCGACGGACGGGGCCGGGCTCGCCTGCGTGAGGCGCTCGATGGCGTGCGGGACCTCGAGCGCCTGGGTGGACGCGCCGCGGCGGGACGCGCTGCGCCGCGCGAGATGGGCGCGCTCCGCGATTCGTTCCGCCGGCTGCCCGATGTGCTCGATGCCGTACGAGGACTTGAAAGGCTGGACGCGAGTGAGGTACTCGGGGAAGTGGAAGCCGACTTCGACCTTCTGCTCGACCTCAGGCAGTCACTCGACGCCGCGCTGGAGGATCGCCAGCCCGCCATGCTGTCGGATGGCGGCGTCATCCGGCCCGGCTTCGACGCCGAGCTCGACGAACTTCGGACCCTGCGCGATGGCGGCAAGTCGTACATCGCCGCGCTGCAGCAGCGCGAACGCGAGCGCACCGGCATCAGCTCGCTCAAGGTAGGATTCAACAAGGTCTTCGGCTACTACCTCGAGATCAGCAACGCCCACAAGAGCCGGGTCCCGGCCGATTACCAGCGGCGCCAGACGCTCACCAGTGGCGAGCGCTACGTCACGCCCGAGCTCAAGGAGTACGAGGCGAAGGTGCTCGGCGCCGAGGAACGGCTGACCGTTCGCGAAGCGGAGCTGTTCGCCCAGCTGCGGAGCATGGTGGGCACTGAGGTGGAGCGGGTACAGCGCACTGCACGGAGCATCGCGCTGCTCGACGTGCTGGCGTCATTGGCGGAGCAGGCGGTGTCGCACAGGTACGTGCGGCCGGTGGTGAATGACGGCCCCGCGCTGAAGCTGGTGGCGAGCCGCCATGCCGTGATCGAGCGGCTCATGCCGAGGGAGCAGTTCATTCCCAACGACGTCCACATGGACGACGCCGAGCGAGTGCTGCTGGTCACCGGGCCGAACATGGCTGGCAAGAGCACCATCCTGAGGCAGATCGGCATCTGCCAGCTGCTGGCCCAGATGGGAAGCTTCGTGCCGGCCGATTCTGCGGAGATCGGCGTAGCCGACCGGCTCTTCACCCGGGTCGGTGCCAGCGACAATCTCGCCCGGGGCCAGTCCACCTTCATGGTGGAGATGAGCGAGACCAGCGCCATCCTCCATGGGGCGACCTCGAGGAGCCTGGTGCTGCTGGACGAGATCGGCCGGGGCACCTCGACATATGATGGCGTTGCGATCGCGTGGGCAGTCACCGAGCACCTGCACGACAAGGTGGGGTGCAAGGTGATGTTCGCGACCCACTACCACGAGCTGATGCAGCTGCCCGAGAAGCTGGCCCATGCGCGGAACTACAACGTGGTGGTGAAGGAATCGGGCGACTCGGTGGTGTTCCTGCATCGCCTGGCGCCGGGAGGCACCGATCGCTCCTATGGCGTGCACGTGGCCCAGCTGGCCGGGCTGCCGGCGGAAGTGGTGGCGCGGGCGCATGAGCTGCTCGAGACCCTGGAGGGCGAGCACCGCGTGGTGCCGGGCGCACCGCCGCCGCCGCCCGACCCGGGACAGCTGCCGCTGTTCCAGGGCGCGGGCCCGGACCCGGTTGTGGAAGACCTCAGGGCACTGGATGTTGACCGGCTCACCCCGTTGGAAGCCCTCAACCGCCTTTCCGAACTGCAGCACCGGGCCCGCAAGCGAACCTGAACCCGGGAGAGCCGCATGCGCCGCATCACGGGAAACGCACTTGCCCACGTCGCCTTCGCTCTCGCCGCAGCCCTCAGCGCCTGCGGGTCAGATGAGGTCGCGGAAGCGTTCACCGTCACCGACAGCGCGGGTGTCTCGATAGCAATCAGCCGTCAGCCTCTCTGGCCTGAAAGCGGCGGATGGCGGCTGGGAGCACAGCCGAGCGTGCTTCTCGGTGGCGGCGTCACCGACACAACCGCCATCGTCGGGCCGATCGCGGGCGCGATGCGGCTGCCGGATGGCCGGATTGTGGTTGCCGACGAAGGGGCCACTCGGCTGCGGTGGTTTGCGGATGATGGAACGATCCTGCAGAGCGTCGGGCGAAATGGTGACGGGCCAGGCGAGTTTCGCAGCATTGACGCGCTGCTGCATGTGGGAGATTCGATGGCGGTCCTGGACAACAGCCTGCGCCGGCTTTCGATCTTTGACCTCGAGGGTCGTTTCGGCCGCAGCATCACTCTCGAGAACCCTCCAGAGGGAGCGTTCGCGCCCTCGCCCTTGGGGCGTCTCGCCTCCGGTGAATGGATCGCCCTGGTGAGCGGATCGCATTCGACCGGCGAAGCCAGCCGTCCGGTCCGCGACAGCGCGCAGGTGTGGCTGGTGTCCGATACCGGAGAGCCGTTGCGTCAGCTGGCGCAATTTCCCGGAGACGACAAACTCATATTTGCCACTTCTGACTTCGTCGGAGCAACCAATCCTCCATTCGGTCGCAATACCACGATACGGTTCCACGACGGTCAGCTCTGGGTTGGCACTGGCGACGGCTTTCTGCTGGAGCGCTGGGGAGTGGACGGCGAGCTGAAGCAGAGCATAAGGTGGGCTGGCGCTCCCCGGCCGATGGATCAGTCGACGTTCGATCGGGTGCGCGACAGTATATCGGCCAGCTTTGCAGACGCGGATGCGCAGTGGCGCGCCATCGGATCGGAGGTCAC
>CAMLHP010000015.1 GCA_946479805.1 uncultured Gemmatimonadota bacterium
ACCCACACCCCGTCGCCCAGCACCACGCTGCCGGACACTTCGGCGCAAGCGATCACCGAACAATCCCGGCCCAGCACCGCGCGATGCGCTATATGCACAAGGTTGTCGACCTGGGTACCTGCACCGATCGTGGTGAACTCGCCGAACAGCCCACGATCGACGCACGTGCCCGATCCAATCCCGACACCGTCGGCCAGCCAGACTCCACCTGCGTGAGGGACGCCCTGCCGCCGCCCGTTCATCCGCTTGATTTCGAAGCCGTCACCACCAATGACGGCTCCTGGCTTGATTACCACGTCCTCGCCGAGCCAGCTGTTGGGCATGACGACAGCATGGTCCATGATCCGGCAACGTGACCCGATGACCACATTTTCGCGAATTACGGCAGTTGAAGCGATTTCTGCGTCCAAGGCACGATGCGCGTCCAGTCGCTTCCAACGGCCCTCTCGTTGCAGCGTCGCGAACATTGTGAAGAACG
Source organism: uncultured Gemmatimonadota bacterium (assembly GCA_946479805.1). Next base: position 479 of record CAMLHP010000015.1, read on the forward strand.
CTTCCACCGGGTCGCCGCCAGTAACCAGGAAACTGGTGTGCTCCCCCTTCCCCACCATCGCCCTTGTTGTCACGCAGCCGGCGATTCGCCGCACGATGCATTCCTCAACCCAGCCGGCACTCGCTGCGTACGTCAGCTGGCGCGATGCGAGTGCTTCTGGTGCGTGCACGTAGTTGAAGGCATCCACAGTGCGGTCAGGACCGACGAGCTCGAGGTCGAATCGGCTGGCCAGCGAAGCAAGCGTGCATGCCTCCATCGCAAGCCTTGCTGGCGGCGCGTGACGGTCACTCAACTGGCCCCTCCTCGCGGTACAGTCACATGAACTTCCGGAGCCAGACCTCGAAGCAGAGCAGCGACCAGATCAGCAGCCGGTGGTTCTGCCTGCCGGAGGTGTGGGCCACGATCACCGACTCAACGAACGCCGGGTCGATGTATTCGCGGTAGCGGCTCCGGGGGCTCGACAGCAGCCGGCGGATGTAGTCCAGGCTTTCTCCCCGGTACCACGAGTCGTAGGGTCCGCTGAAGCCCTGCTTCTTCCGCTCCACGATCTCCGGCGGGATCATCCGCCCCATCGCCTTCCGCAGCACGGTCTTGCCCTCGGACGAGCTGCGCCACCGGGCGCGCTTGACCACGTCGTCCTCGTCCATGCTGGCCCGCAGAAGGGAGTCCTCTACCTTGTAGCGCACCGGCACCCGCATGGCGAAGTCCACCAGCTGGTCGTCGAGGAACGGCACCCGGCTCTCGAGGCCATGCGCCATGCTGACCTTGTCCTCCACCACCAGGAGGCCATGCAGGAAGGTACGGGCCTCGAAGTACAGCGCGTGGTTGAGGTAGTCATCCGTGGTCTCGAGGGGCAGCGCGTGCGTGTCGAACACCCCGCGAAACACATCGAACGTCGAATGCCCGCTGAGCGCGTTGCGAACGGCCGGCTGGAAAAGCTTCGCCTTGTCCTCATCGGCCACCAGGCGCTGCCAGAAGCTGTAATAATTCTGGAAATACTCATCCTGGCCCTTGCTGCCGGCCACCTGGAAATAGCGCCAGGGATAGCCGCCGAACAGCTCGTCACCGCCGGCCCCGGACAGCACCACCTTCACGAACCGGCTTGCCAGTCGCGCCACGTAGTAGTTGGGGTAGCACTGGCCCACCCGAAGGTCCTCGAGGTGCCAGATCAGGTCCCCCATGACCTGTTCCATGTCGCCGGCGTGCAGCACGACTTCGTAGTGCTCGGTCTTGAAGGTGTGCGACATCATCTCGGCGGGGACCCGCTCGTCGAAACCCAGCTCGATGCCCGAGGCCGAGGTCAGGTCGAATCCTGCGGTGAAGGAGTGGATCCGGCCCAGATGACGCGACGCCACCGCGGTGAGAGAACCGGAGTCCATCCCGCCGCTGAGGTAGCTCCCGACCGGCACGTCGCTGACCAACTGACGTACTGCCGCCGCCTCGAAGCGGCGAAACAGCTCATCGACGCACTCTTCCTCCGACAGGTCAAGCGGGTCGAGGCCGAAGCTGTAGTCCCACCACCGGCTTGGCTGGACACCGCCAGCGGCGGACACCGTGAGCGTGTGGGCCGGCGGCAGCAGCCGGATTCCCTCGAAGAAGGTCTCGTCAGTGAAGACGTTCTGGAAGGTGAAGTACTGGTGCAGTGCCGGAAGGCACAGCCGTCGCTCGAATCCTGGCAGGGTCAGCAGCGCCTTCATCTCGGATGCAAAGGCAAAACGCCTGCCGTCGCTCAGATAGTAGAGCGGCTTGACGCCGTGGCGGTCGCGAGCGAGAAAGAGCTCGCGAGCCTCGCGATCCCAGATGGCAAAGGCGAACATCCCGTTGAGACGGTCAAGACAGCCACGCCCCCACTGCCTGAACGCATGCAGAACCACTTCGGTGTCAGTGGCGGAGACAAACTGGTGCCCCAGCCGCTGCAGTTCCATCCTCAGCTCGGCGAAGTTGTACACCTCGCCATTGTGGATGATCACGTGCCGGCCGTCGGGGCTAACCATGGGCTGGCGGCCGGCGGGCGAGAGGTCGATGATCGCGAGGCGGCGATGGCCGAGCCCGATAGCGCCATCGCACCAGACACCCTCGCCGTCGGGCCCGCGGTGCGCGATGGCATCCGTCATTCGCCGCACTGTCTCGTGCGCTACTGGGTCACCCCTGAGGTCGAGTACGCCGGCCAGCCCGCACATCAGCCGGCGCGTGCCTCCGCCGCCCGGATGCGGTCGGCCACTGCTTCCTTGTGCGCGTTCCGCCACGAGATGAGGCGCCGGAGGCCTTCCTCCACAGGTGTGGCCGCCCGGAAGCCGAAGTCCCGCGCAGCTGCCTCGGTGGAGCCGAGCCGCCGGCTCACGAATGTCTGCCCCGCCGGCTCGTACTTGATGCCGAGGTGCTCGTTGCCGGTGAGCCGAAGGAGCAGCTCACAAATCTCCCTGATGGTGGTGGGGACGCCCGCACCAACGTTGTAGAACCGGTCAGTGGCCTCCGACCTGGCGGCCAGCACATTGCATTCCGCCGCGTCCTCTACATAGATGAAGTCGTAGGACTGCGAGCCGTCACCGTATACCACCGGCTGCTCGCCGCGATCGATCCGGTCGAGGATCTTCATCACCACCGCTACGTACGCACCCATGTAATCCTGCCTGGGTCCGTAAATGTTCATGTACCTGAGCGCCACGTAGTCCAGCCCGTACCTATGGTGATACGCCCGGGCCATGTGTTCGCCGGCGATCTTGGTGGCACCATAGAAGGTGCGGTTGTTGTATGGGTGATCCTCGGTCATCGGGATCTCGAGTGCGTCCCCATATACCGAAGCGGACGAGGAATACACCAGCCGCTTCACCCCCTTGAGCCGGCAGGCCTCCAGCACGTTGAAAGTGCCCCGGATGTTGACCTCGAAGGCGGACTGGGGAAACTCGTGGCAATGCAGCAGCCAGAGTGCAGCCAGGTGAATTACCACGTCAGTGTCCTCGAACGCCTTCTGCAGGATGTCGGTATGGAGGATGTCGCCGCCAAGCTCGAAGACCGACACTCTCGGATCGAGCAGTGCCTGGTCGAGATTTCCCATCGTGCCCCGGGTGAAGTTGTCGTACACCACGATCTGCTTCACGTCCTCCCGGGCAAGACGGTCGACAACGTGCGAGCCGATGAGGCCGGCGCCGCCGACCACGACGACACGTGCTCCCTTCAGGTCCATGATTACCCCGTGACTAGCCTGGTTGGTTTCCGGCAGCGATAGGAGAGTCCGGCATCGCCGATGTCCTCGTGCAGCAATTCGAGGGCTTCCTCGGCAATCCACTGCCGCATCTCTTCCGGCTGGTACCGGTACGCCGTGACCGGCACGTACCAGTCATAGTTGGTCATGACGTTGGTGGCCCAGTCGAGCTCGCTGTTGTAGTAGCACTTGAACATGTTCCAGTACAGCCAGCGCTGCAGGTCGAACTCGCCGGCCTTGATGCCCAGTGCAGGAATATCGGCCGGGATGGTAATTCGGACCTGCTGATCGGTCAGTGCGCGGCCGAACTCGGTGATTGCCTCCGACATGGCGCGAGCCTCCGGCTCCGGCATCCGGCGGGCCGCCTCGCGCAGGTGGTCATCGCAGAACTCCCGCACCGGTCCCTTCACCTTGTACACGTAGAACGCGATGTGCCCCCCGGGGCGAAGCCGCGACACCAGGTGCCGCAGCGTTGCCCTCGGATTAACCGTGTGGTGCAGCACCTGGTCGCAGGCAATGAAGTCGAAGGACTCCGCAGGCAGTGGCAGGCGGGCGATGTCGGCCTGGATCAGCAGCAGGCGGTCACTGGCCGGGATGTTGTTCCGGGCGTGGTCGATGGCGGTAGAGATGTCCACGCCGACAACCTGTCCCGTGGAATGCCGGAGGTACCAGGCCACGTCGCGGCCCACGCCGCACCCGGCGTCCAGTATTGCGCCCTGTCCTGCCAGGAATTCAGCAAGTTCGGCTTCGGAACCCCAGCCGTACCGCTCGATGTACCACTGGTGCTGGATTCGCCGAGAAACATCATCGTGGCCGTAGGTGGAGACTTCGGACCACTTTCGCGAAAAGGCATCCGCGGTTTCGCCTTGCTCCGCATCATCGGCGCCGTCCTCCACGAAGCGCGCAATCCCGTCCCGTACCGGATAGCGCCCACCTGCAACACTCACAAGAGCGGGCTCGGCCCCGTTGACGAGTTGCAGCTGCTCGCCCGTCTCCGGGTCGATCAACTTGTGCAGGAGGCCGCCGTCGGCTCCCGCTGGTGCATCAGCTCGCGTGGACATGCCGGGCGTCTCGCTTGAGGTGATATCCGAGGCGCTCCACCACCCTGTCCTGCTCGGCGTCGGTCATGCCCGCGTATAGCGGGAGCGACAGCGAGAGCCTGTCGGCGGCGAAAGCGCCGGGCAGGTCCATGGGCGAGTAGCCGTATGTCCGGCGGTAGTAGTCCAGCAGGTGTACTGCGTGGGTTCCCTGGCGGGTCGCGATGCCCTCTTCCTCGAGCGCCCCCATGATCTCGTTGCGGCGGGCATGTCCGGCGACGATCGCCGGCTCGGTCAGCTCTTCCACCACGAGCCGGGTGACATATGACTGATAGGAATGCCGGTGTCCTTCCGGCTCGGCCGGGGTGATGAGCCCGTCAATTTGCGCCAGCAGCTGCTCGTATCGCTTGGCGCGCGCGATGCGTGAGCCGAGAATCCGATCGAGCTTGGCCAGTTGTGCCACGCCAACTGCCGCCTGAAGGTCGGTCATCCGGTAGTTGTATCCCACCACGTCGAATACCGGCAGGAGCGCGCTTCCCTTGGACGTGTGGCGCGCATGGTCCGACTTCGACGCGCCGTGGTCGCGCAGGGAGCGGGCCTTCGCAGCCTTCTGGCGGTCGGCAGTGGTGTACATGCCGCCTTCGCCAGTGGTGATGGCCTTCCGGGGATGGAACGAAAAGGCACCGCTCCCGCCCAGGGCCCCGACATGGCGCCCGTGGTACAGCGTGCCGAGCGCGCAGGCACAGTCCTCAACCACCTTGAGGCCATGCTCACTCGCCTTTGCGAGGATCGGCTCCATCTCGGCGGCCAGCCCGAAGATGTGGACCGGCATCACGGCACGGGTGCGCGGTGTCCGTAGCCGGTCGATCTCCTCCGGCAGGAGGTTGAACGTGTCCAGTGACACGTCGGCGAGAACCGGGGTGGCGCCCACGTAGGTCACGGCATTTGCCGAGGCCACCCAGGTGAAGCTGGGAACGATCACTTCGTCGCCGGCACCGATGCCCTCTGCGAGGAGCGCCAGGTGAAGGCCGGTGGTGCACGAGGTACAGGCAACTGCTTCCTCGACTCCAGTGAAGGACCGGAATCCAGCCTCGAATTCGGCAACCTTGGGTCCCTGCACCACCCAGCCGCTCTCCAGCACGGCGGCGACGGCACGAGCTTCATCTTCATCGAAGACCGCCCGGGTGATGGGAATCTTCGTCAGGCTGCCCGTCACGCTTCACTCCCGGTTCGTTCGAATGTCACTTCGCCCTGGTCGTCCACGATGACTCGGCCCCGCACCCGGCAGGGCGCGCCCCATGCGAGGCTGCCGGAGGGCAGGTCCCGGTCGACGAACGAGTGGGCTCCAATCACGCAGCCGTCGCCGATCGTCACGCCGCGCGAAATCACGGTCAGTGGTCCGATGTAGCAGCGACCGCCGATTCGGACCGGAGCACGCTGCGCCTCCACCCTGCCTCCGGTCACGGCCCACGCCACTGTGTCATGCGAATAGATCTGGACTCCGGCGGAGATGCTGCAAAAGGAGCCGATCTCGAGCCCCCCGGAGCCGTCCAGCATTACCTGTGGTCCGACCCAGGTGCTGGATCCGACGCTGACCGATCCGAGCACAATCGCGCTGTCGTAGATGCTCGCTCCCTCACCGAACCCCAGCCGCCTGGCGCGTTCCCAGCGATCTACGACGAGCTCTCCCAAGGGCAGGCTGCGCTGCCACTCGGCGCGGACTGCGGCCTCGCACTCGGCGTAGAGCCGCCGCAATTCATCCAGAGGTTCAGCTGTTGTCACCTTGTTGTTCCAATCAACATTCGCCTCGCCCTCATTGATGCCGGCGCCCGCCGAACCGCGACGCGAGGAGCCGACGCTCCGCCGGAACGAGCATCCCGTACCAGCTCCAAGCCATGAAGGCCAAGGTCAACCCGAGTCCCAGCGCTACGATGGCTATCGGCGACAGGCGCTGGACACCCGTGCCGAGCAACGCCACCAGGGCAGCCGCAATAGCCAGCACGAGCGCGCCCTTGAGAAATGGATATGGGACAGGATGCACCCGCTGGGACAACCGTGCCATGATGATTACAGCCACCGCTGTCCCCGTGCAGTTGGCCCAGGCAATGGCAACGGGAGGGGCGCCCATTCCGGCAAGCACGAAATTGACGGCTACCATGACGAGCACGCCGCCCACATACGCGGTCAGGTTATGCATCGACCGTCCTTCGAGCACGGAACCGATCGCCACCACGAAAAACACCGCGTTCAGACCGTACGAAAGTGCCAAGGGACCCACAAATATAGCCGAGGCATCGTAACTTGAGGTAGCAGCGACACGCGCTATTGTCGGAGCCGCAAGCACCAGCAGGATGGCCACAAACCCGACCGTTCCGCAGACCAGCAGGTAAATCCGCCCGAACAGCCTGCCCTTGCCGGGCTGGTCTCTCTGGGCGAATGCAAAGGGACCCCACGCGGCCTGAAATCCGGCAAGGACCAGCATGGAGAGCACTGCGATCTTCTGGCCGAGCCCGTAAAGGCCGGCCTCCACCAGCGAGTGGTACTGCACCAGGAAGAATCGGTCAACCAGCGGCACAAACGTGCCGGCGATGCCGATTACCGCGAAGGGAATGCCTACCCCGAGCATGGCCCGCGCCACACCCGTGCTCCATTGTGCAGCAAGCAAGTCGCGCGTGGCCCAGATGGCCAGCCCGGCGCCGACGGCCTGGCCCGCCAGGTTAGCCACGAAGAGTCCGGTAAGGCCCGCATTGGTGTGAAACGCCGCAACGTACGTGAGCAGGATCGTGAGCAGTGCCGAACCCAGGGCCACACTCACATACCAGGTGCGGCGGAAGCTCCACTGGAGTAGCGCGAGCGCGTACAGCAGAATGCTGGAGAACGGAATACTGGCGGCGGCCCATCCCAGGGCATCGGAGTACTGGGCGTCGCGAAGCAGAGCCGTGGCGAACACCCCACGTCCAGCAATCAGAACGGTGGCAAGGGCGAGACTGGCGCAGAGGACGATTCGAAAGCCCGTGGACGAAGGACCACGCATTACTTCTGGTGACGCCTTGCTGGCCCCGCGCGTTGCGATGATCACCACCGACGAGTGGAGTCCCAGGATGCAGAGGATTGACAGAGCATAGATGGCCACCGTGGTCGTGTCGTAGGCGCCATACACGGCGGCGGGAAATGCCTTGGCAACCACCGGTACGACAAAGAGCTTGGCGAAGCGGTTGACGGCGCCCGCCATCCCATATACGGCTGAATCGCGGAACAGGAAGCCGAGCTGCCGCCTCATCGAGCGGCCGACGCAGGAACAGGTGCCAGGCAAAAGACCTGGAAGCACCCGTTGTCGAACTCCTGCTTCATGCCATCGAGCGCATAGGAGATCCCAGCCCCGTCGAGTTGACGCCGGTCGACCACCACCAGTTCGGCGCCGAAATCGGAGCGCCATGCCTCAAGGTCGGTGGCTGGCCACGGATAGCCCTCGAACAACTCGTCATAGTCTCTGCACCAGCGTGCTGCGTCCAAGCCCACCAGGTACCGGTGCTCAAGGTCCGCCATGACCTGGAACGCTACATGCCAGGGCAGCGACAGTATGATGGTTCCAGCAGGCCGAGTCCGCAGCCAGCCCACGAGCTCGTCGAGTGCGCCCGTATCGAGCCTTCGGCTGTTCCACCGCAGCCGGGAGTACGTGTACAGGAAGGCCGGCACGAGGGTGAACACGTATGCGGCCAGCAACCAGCCGCGCGACAAAGCATCTATGCTTAGCAGCCCGATCGCTGCGAGTATCGATACCGGCGCAATGCCATATTCGGGATAGCGCTCGGCCTCGCCGAGGAACCGGAAGTCCCTGAGGGAGGTCACCACGAAGGGGAGCAGCGGCGCGGCTGCCCACGCGACAAGTGCCACCTGCCAGTCTCGAACCTCGCCCCGCCAGGGCGGGAATATCGAGAACGCCAGCAGCGCAATGAGTCCGCACCAGAGCACATTGCGCAGCAGGAACTGCAGGAACGTGTGGCCTTCAGCGAGGCGGATAAAGGTCCTCCAGGCTTCGCGATCCCCAAGCTGCCGCAGGAGCTGCCACGCGGCTCGCATCAGGTCCCTGCCCCGGTTCCGCGACTGAAGTACCGGGTGCTCGTATTGCATCCGTCTCCTGTAGAACCCGAGATGCACCAGCTGGGCGTGGAGCACCCAGCGATAGGCGCCGCCGGAAAGCAGCATTGCAGCTGCGGCAGAAAGGGGAAGCAGCAGGACCAGGTGCCACTCCCCCATCACAAGGGCCATGAAGGGTGTGCAGAACACCAGGACCTGGGCCGCGAACTTGCTGGAGAGCAGCAGTAGCCCACCGGCAGCCACCGCAACTACGGCGCCCGCCGCGCCGCCATCCAGAAGATGGACAAGCGCGGCAGCGATGGACAAGGAGTAGAGGAGCTCGCCAAACGGACGGGGCGTGACCTCGTATGACCTGGGCCCGAAGCCCACTACCAGAAAGGCCGGTGCAGTGGCGAACAGGAGCCCTGCCAGCAGCCCGGCAGACACGGGATCGATACCGGCGCCTATCCTGGGTGCGAGCTGGGCGGTGAGCCAGACCACCAGCGCGGCATGCAGCGAGTCGGTGATGGCCGACGCAAGTGGTGGACATCGCCGCAACCATGACTCAGGCAGCAGCGCGAGCGCCCAGTGGAATCCCCACGGGTAGGTGAGGCGCTCGTCCAGGAGCAGGGGCCAGTCGCGCAGCGACAAGCGCATACGGTTCCTGCGGATCTGGCGGCGGATCATCAGGTGGGCCCCGGCATCCATGCCGCGATAGTGCCAGAACAAGCCCGGGACAATCCGGAGCGCCGCAGTGACGGCAACCACCAGCAGCACGACCCACGCGAAGGTCACGTGCGCGTCACCGCTGGAACCACATACCGCCGACTTGACGGCGCCGCACTCACGGGCAACGTTTCGCAGCCCATATGCCCACCGACCCGACGTATCGCTCCGGCGCCGCCCGCTCCGCTTCCGGCGATGATGACATGGCCACGCTGCGCCAGATTGTCGCAGCCTTGGCCGCCCGATGGAAGCTCATACTGGTGCTGGCGATCGCTGGCGGCGTAATCGCGGCCGCCTGGTCGCTGCTGGCCACGCCCCGCTATCGATCGACCCTCAAGTTTGCGCTCGACGAACAGGCCGCCAGCCCGTCGCTCGGCGGTCTCGCCGCGCTGGCCGGCCAGTTCCGGCTCTCGGCTGGCGGTCCCCGCTCGCTCGAGTTCTACGCCGAGGTACTGACCGGGCGTGATCTCATCGACGCGCTCGCTTTCGATTCGTTCCCGGCGCCCTCCGAACCGTCCCGCAGCGCGCCGCTTATCCAGATCCTCGGCTTCGACAGCCCCGACAGCGCGATGGCGCTGGCCGACGCACGCGCCTACCTGGTGGATAAAGCGATAGCGACCTCCACCAACTCCCAGACCGGCACCATCACGCTCGACGTGAGGCTGCCGGACCCCGGACTCGCCGCAGCCGTGGCCGCCAGGATTTTCGAGCGGCTGGGCATCTTCAACGTGGAAACCCGCCGCAGCGCGGCCACCGAACGGCGGCGGTTCACCGATCGGGAGCTGGTACGTGCACGGCAGGAACTTGCCGGGGCGGAGGCGGAACTGCGTGACTTTCTCGAGGCCAACCGCGCCGGGCTCGAATCGCCCCGGCTCTCGGTGAGACGGCAGCAGATCCAGCGCCGGGTCCAGGTGCTCGAGGAAGTGTTCAGCGAGCTTTCGCGCGAGGCCCAGAGTGCACGAATCGACGAAGTGCGGGACACCCCGGTCTTCACTCTGGTCCAGGCGCCGGATGTCCCGATATATCGCGAGTACCCCCTTCGGACCCGGATGACGCTGGTGGGAGGGCTGCTGGGTGCGACTGCCGCGATCGGGTGGATCGCGGTGGCGGCGGGAATGGCCGCAGGCCGCACGCGGCGAGGCTGAGCTGGTCACCCGACCGAAGCTCGCCCGGCAACTTCAGGCGCTGCCGAAGAGACCAGCAGCAGCGTGATCAGCATCGCTGTCACGTCAGGCTGCTCAAAGTAGCTGTCGAAGATCCCCAGAAACAGCAGAAGTGGCACTCCGAATCCGGCGGCTGCGCCAGCCGCTCGCCACGCCTCCGGAAGACGTCCAAGCCTCCAGGCACGGTAGCCGAGACGGGCCGCAGCGAACAAGAGCAGCAGCACGGCTGCAGTTCCTATGAGGCCGAACTCCGCCACGATCCCCACCACGCTGCTGAACGGATTGGTCAGCGCGCCGCTCCGGGCGCCGGTCGTCAGCGCGATCTCGCTGGTGTAGAGGTCATGCGCGGCCTCGCGGTACGACTCTCCGGTGTGCGGCGGAATGAACCCGGCCTGATCGCCGTCCTTGTAAAGCACGTCGCTAGCCCGGATAGTTGCTGCACGGGACGCGTAGCTCCCGGGGCCGTAGCCCACCCAGGTATGCAGTCCGCCTTCGGCCATTCGCTCGGTTGTGCGGACGACCAGCTGGGCCTTGGGATTGATCGTGGTGACCAGGCTGACATACGGGCGCCAGAGGCCGCTCACCACCAGGTCGGCGATGCGATTGCCTGCCACCAGCACTACCGTCAGTCCCACTGCCAGGCCGGCGCCGGTCAGGCGCCGGCGCCATCCCGTGTCCAGCAGGGGCCCGAACACTTCCCTGCCATACCAGACCAGTGGAAGCAGCGCGGCGAGAATCGCGTGCTTCGAGTCGGTCATCAGAAAGACGAATAACGCCAGCGCGGCGGCCAGGAGCCAGCGTGACCGGCGTCCCGCAGCGGCAAAGGCCACCAGGAAGGCGGTCAAGAGCTGCATTGCGACCCCCAGATGGTGGGCGCTTCGGGTCGAGCCAAAGGTGAGGTCGGCGGCGAAGCCCGCGGCGAGCGCTTCCAGGATGGCGAGACGCGCCACCGCCAGCAGCAGCAACGGCACTGCGTACGCCTCGGGGGTGCCGGTGAGCAGCGGCTTGAGCAGCGCCACAGCAATCTGTCCCAGGGCCAGTGCAAGCCACGCACCCACGATCACCCGAAGGTCGGAGTCGCTCCACTCGATTGCGCGCGCGAAGAACAGCAGCAGCCAAGGCGTCAGAAAGGTCAGCAGGAAGACTGGCAGCGACCAGAAGTCGGTTTCCGGCCCGAGATTGGCCAGCCAGCTGGCACCGGCGAGAAGCAGTACCGACAGCATGGCCCAGTCGAGCAGGTCGAGCGGCCGGGCCAGCCGCCGCGATGCCGAAAGTGGCACAATTACCGCGAGTGCGAGGAGGTAGGCCGCGAATCCTACCTGCTGCGAAGGGAGATACGCCGTGGCCAGCGGTACGAGAACGACAAGCCGCGGACGCCCTGCCAGAAGGACCGACGCAGTTCCGGCCAGGGTCAGGCCCAGTGCGAAGGACAATGGCATGGTGGCCTGGTGGACATCGGGGTACAGCGCGATGCCGATGATCATCGCTGCCACGGAGGCACCAGCGGTCCAGTGGCGCCAGCGGGTATCGAGGCCGTTCATGAGGACCATGCGGTCGCTTCCGATTCGGCGTCCAGGCCGCGGAGCCAGGACTCGAGCACGTACAGCGACAACAGTTGGCGCGACCTCGGCCTGCCCTTGTCTCTCGCCTCCCGGATCACTGAAAGCACGCTCGCAGTGTCGAGCAGGCCGCTCGTCCTCGAACCGGGACCGAGAAGCATGTGCTCAGCGCCGGTTGCGACCCAGCCGGAGAACCATCTCTCGAGCGGTGTGGCGAAACCCAGCTTACGGCCCCTTCGCGCTTCCCAGCCGGTAAGCGCCGGAACCAGTTCCGTTGGCAGGTCCGGCGTGATGGCCTGACGATAGAACCACTTGCGGCTTCCCGTGACCGAGACCTTGAGCCGGCTCGGCATCCGTTCCATCAGGGCCAGGAGTGGCAGATCGAGAAAAGGAACCCGCAACTCCACGCCGTGTTGCATCGACATCAGGTCGGCCACAGATAGCAGGTCGTCTGCCAGCGAAAGCCGCGCATCCGCCATCAGCAAGCGGTTAACGCTGTCGTCGCCGGGTACATCGCGCAGGACCCGGCGAACGGGATCGGCGAGATTGTCGGCCTCCACCTGGCCGCCGACCATCCGCGCGGCCGCGGCGGGTGAGAACACGGCCAGGATCTCTGCGAATCGGCGGCCCTGTTCCGGTGCGCCCAGTACCCGCGCGATTCGTTCCGTGCGGTCGCTCGCCGCCAGCTGGTGTGGCGCGTGCGAGAGCAGCAGGCGAGCACGCGACGCCCAGGGATGGAACCGCTCCACTACATGGCGAGGATAGCCGCCGAGAGGCTCATCAGCACCCTGCCCCGAGAGGACCACCTTGTGGCTGCGCGCTACCGTCTGGCAAAGTATTCCCACCAGCAGCAACCCGGAGTTGGCTATCGGCTCGCCCTGGCGGCGGAGCAGCGCTGACCAGGCGTCAAGGTAGGCGGCATCGTCGACCGGCACCTCGTGGAGCGGCGCGCGCAGCGCAGCGGCGGCGCGCCGAGCTGGCTGGAGCTCGTCCACTGGATCGCCTGCGAAGCCGGTCACGAAGCAGTCAGGCGCCTCCTCGAGGTGATCGCACATGTGCCGGGTGACCAGCACTGAATCCACGCCGCCCGAGAGCAGCGAGCCTACCGGCACATCCGACATGAGCTGGCGACGCACAGCCGTCGCGATTCCGCTGCGAAGTGCTTCCGCCCACTCGGAGCGAGTTGCAGGCACGCTCGCAGGGCCGAAGCCATGCTCGAAGCGCGTGAATCGAGGCGCGGACGAGCCAGCTTCCAGCGACGTGTGATGCCCCGGGGGGACCTTCCATACTCCCTGGAACAGCGTTCGCGGAGAGGGCACGAAGCGGTACACCAGCCACTCTGCCACCGCGTCCCGGTCGAGACCGCCCGCAACGAGCCCGGCGCTGCGAGCCGCGTGCAGTTCGCTCGCGAACCACCATCCGCCGGGCCAGCGGCCGAGATAGAGCGGCTTGGCGCCGACGGGATCACGCGCAAGGTGCAGCGCCAACCCACCATTCCGCTGGTCCAGCACCGCGAAAGCATAGATGCCGTTGAGGCGCGGCAGCAGCCGGGCGCCCCATTCTTCCCAGCCGTGCACCAGCACCTCGGTGTCGGCCTGAGTCGCGAAGCGGTGCCCGGCCCGGATCAGCTCCCGACGCAGCTCGGCCTGGTTGTAGATCTCGCCGTTGAACACCACCTGGACTCCGCCATCCTCGGAGCCCATGGGCTGTGCCCCTCCCGCGAGATCGATGATGCTGAGCCGCCGATGCCCCAGCCCGGTAGCGCCACCGCGTGCCAGATGGAACCCATGGCCATCCGGACCTCGGTGCTGCAATGCTGTGGTAAGCTGCCCGAGAGCCTCGCGAACGTCGGCGCGCGGGTCATCCGCGTGGAGCCCGGCGATGCCGCACATCAGGCGGCGCTGGAAATGAGACGGGTCACCGCCTCTGCGATCCGGCGACCAGCGTGGCCGTCTCCATAGGCCGTGCGGTCCCACGGGGCGGGAAGCGAGTGCAGCAGTCGCTCGCAGGTGCGGTGAAGCTCACGAGTGGCCTGCTCCGGAGGGAGCAGGGTGTTGGCTCCCAGTTCGATGGTCTCCCGCCACTCGGTCTCGGCGCGGAGCGTCAGGCAGGGTACTCCCAGCCAGTATGCTTCGCGCTGGAGCCCTCCTGAGTCGGTGATCACGACACCCGCCTCGCGTGCCAGCGAGAGACTCTCATGATACCCGACAGGAGGGGTGATCGTGAGTGTTCCGCGGGAGCCAGCCGGAAACCCGGCGCGCTCAAGCGAGGCGCGAGTCCTGGGGTGCATTGGGAACACTGCGGCGACGGGCAGCTTTCCGAGCTGGTCGATGATGGCCGAGAGCCTCTGGGGCTCTTCTGTCAGCTCTGCACGATGGAGTGTCACATATGCGTAGTGCGGCTGGGAGCCGGGGGAAAGAAGGGATGCTGCTGGAGGAACGCGGGGCAGTTGCTCGCGCAGCACGTCATGCGCAACGTCGCCGGTGGCGATGATCCGGCCGGCAGGCGACTCGCGTTCCAACTGGGCCGCGCTCCGCCGGCTCGGGGCACACAGGAGGCTCGCGACTGCGTCGACAACGCGACGGTTGATTTCCTCGGCCATCAGCGCGTCGGACGCCCGCAGGCCCGCCTCCACGTGGACCACCGGAATGCGAAGCTTTGCCGCGGCGAGGCAAGCCGCAAGGGTCGAGTTGGTGTCGCCGATCACGACTGCCGCGCGGGCGTCGTGGCTCCGAAGCAGCTCCTCGAATCGGACCAGCATCGCCGCCGTCTGGACCGCATGGCTGCCGGAGCCGACTTCAAGGAAGCTGTCAGGCGGCTCGACTCCGAGCTGCTGATACAGCAGCGCGTTCAGTTCGTAGTCGTAATGCTGCCCACTGTCGAGTGCCACGACGGGCCCTTCGGCGCTGAGTTCGCGGCGGATCACGGCTGCCTTGATGGTCTGGGGCCGAGTGCCGTAGCACAGTGCCACGGGACCGGTGTGCCGACCGCTCATGCCGATACCGCCGAACGGTAGACGTCGAGCACGTGGCAGGCGGCAACCTCCTGGTCGAGTTCGCCAATGACGGGAGCTGGATCAACCCCCCGGCCGCGGCGCAGCACCCGCACGATCGCGGCTCCGAGCGAACCGGCGTCTGATTCGGCGATCTCGCAGCCCGCTACGCGCGCAGCCCACTGGCGCACATCGCCTACGTCAACGCTGACCACCGGTAATCCGGAAGCGATCGCTTCCTTCACCGTGTTGGGCGATCCCTCGGTGCGCGACGTCAGCAGGAGGCAGTCTGCCGCCCGGTACCATTCAGGCATTGCTTCGTGGGGAATCCCCGAGACGGTGAGCAGTTCTGTGCCTGGGTACTCGACGCGGGCAGCCGCTACAGCTGCCGCAGCGAGATCAAAGCGCTTCTGGGCGCGCTGCTCGGGGGAATGGGGAAACAGCACAAGCGGGCCGCCTGGCAGGAGACCAAGCCTGGCTCGCGCCTCTTGCTTGTCACCGGGCCGGAAGCGGGAGAGATCCACGCCGTTCGGAATCACCACCGCACGCTGGCGGTCGGCGCTTGATGGCAGCGCCTGCCGGAGGTTCTCGGACTTGCAGATGATCGCGGTGGCCCGCCGGGCAGCGCTGTGGCTCATTCGCACTGCGGCCCGGGACTTCAACGTAGGGCGACCCGCCAGGTCCGGGGTGCCAAGCAGGTCGTCTCCGCAGAACGAGACCACGAGCGGATGCTGCACCAGCGAGGCCGACCATCCGGCAAGGCCATAATGCGCATGAATCAGGTCTGCGCCGAACTCGCGCACCCGCCGGGCGATGGCAGGGATGGACGTGAGGTACGCGGACGGGTGGGCACTGCCGCGTATTACGTGGACGTCGATCTCGACCCCGGCAGCGCGGAGCGATGTCACCTGCGCCTTCACGAAGCTTCCGAACGCCGGCCGATCGTCGCTGGGCCACATGTTCGTGACCACGAGAACCCGGGGTGCCCCCGCCGCCCGGCCCATCGCCCTTGCTTCCCGCCCCGCCGGTGCCACCTTTGATGCCGTCATTGACCTCGGGAGCAGGAGATTTCCATTCGACGCGCGCGCAGGCCCTTCGACATAGTCCACATCTGCCAGACCCCCTTCCCCGACGACGCCAGGCCCCGGCGCGAGGCGCTCGTGGCTGCGGAGCGGGGCGAGCGCGTTGTGGTCATCGCGCTGCGTGACGGCCTCCACTCGGCGCCGGTGGGCCACTTCGGTCCGCTGCGCATTGTCCGGCTCCGGGGCCAGAAGCGCCGCGGTTCGCTGGGGAAGTACGTGGTGGAATATATGGACTTCCTGCTGCGAGCGTACCGGCTGGTGCAGCGCGACCCGCGCTTTCGGGATGCCCGTGTCGTACACGTGCATTCGCTCCCCGATTTCCTGGTGGCCGCGGCCCTTCCGGCCCGGCGCCGTGGAGCACGCGTGATCCTCGATCTCCACGAGATCCTGCCCGAGTTCACCCGAACCAAGTTCCAGGGCTGGGTTGGCGAGGCCGGCGAGCGGATGGCACGCCACGTCGAGCGCTGGTCCCGGCGCCAGGCCGACGTGACCGTGACGGTGAACCGAGCCGTTGGGAGCCTGCTCCGCTCCCGTCCTGCGTCGCCCGAAGAGCGCGTGAGCGTGGTGCACAACATCACCAGCCCGGACGACTTCGGGCCGCCGCAGCTGACCAGGGCCCAGGGGAAGCCACCGTGGAGGCTGGCCTACCACGGTACCCTGACGCGCCTCTATGGCATCGACCTGGCGCTGGAGGCACTCGCGCTGGCCCGGCGCCGCGGCAGCGATTTCCGCTACGACATATTCGGCTCGGGTCCCCACGCGGCCGAGCTGCGCCAGCTTGCCGGGCAGCTTCAGCTCTCTGGCGTGGTGCGCTTTCACGGAGCGGTCTCGCATCACGCACTGAGGCAGCGCCTGCCAGAGATGGATGCCGGCTTCCTCGCCACCCGCCTCGACGCGATGACCCGCTACTCGCTCTCGACCAAGCTGCTGGAGTACGTGCACATGGGAGTGCCGGTTATCGCTCCCCGGATCCCCACCTACCTAGAATACTTCCCGGAGCAGGTGTTCTTCTACTATCGCCCGGACGATGCCGACGACGCCGCGCGAGCGCTGGCCGCATTCGCCGCGAGCTCGCCGGCCGAACGTGTGGCCCGGGCCAGGGCCGCCCAGGAGGCAACCAGGGATCTGGTCTGGAGTGGGGAGTCTCGAAGGCTGCGGCAGATATACGACGAACTGCTGGCGCGTGGCGCCGGAAGCACGCCCTAGACCGCCCGGCCCGAATTGAACAGCACCACCGGGATGGTGCGGAGCAGGATACGGAGGTCGAGCCACACTGACCACCGGCTCACATAGTCCAGGTCGAGCTCGCACATCTGGCGATAGGAGAGCCGGCTGCGGCCGCTGACCTGCCAGAGCCCGGTGATGCCGGGCCTCACCTGCATCCTGTCATACTGCCAGTGGTCATACGCGTCGAATTCGTACGGCACCGGCGGCCTCGGACCCACCAGGCTCATGTTGCCCGCAAGGACATTGAAGAACTGCGGAAGTTCGTCCAGGGATGCCCGGCGGAGGAAGTGACCCACCCTGGTCACCCTCGGATCGTCCACCATCTTGAAGACGGGCCGCCCGTTGCCGTCGGTCCGCAGGGTGGCGTTCTCATCGCCCTGGAGCATCTCTGCCATGTACTCGCGGTGCAGAGTGTCGGGGGCGTTGTGGGTCATGGTCCTGAACTTCCAGACCTTGAACCGCCTGCCACCGACGCCGACGCGTTCCTGGCGGAAGAACACCGGTCCCGGAGAGTCGAGCTTGATGGCCATCGCGACGCCCAGCATCAATGGGGCGGTGACGATGGCGCCCAGACCCGCACCCACGAGGTCAATGACCCGCTTGAGCGCCCGCTGCTGGCTCCTGAGCGCTGGTGCCGTGAGCTCCATCAGTGGCACACCATGGGACCAGATGACCGACGGGTGGACTCCGGCCACCTCGATGGCACGCGGCACCGTAAGCAGGTGGCAGCCGGCTGCGAGCGCGATGTTGACCACACCCTGCAGCTCGTGGTCAGGGATGAATCCGCATACCACCACCGTCTCGACCCGGAGGTCGTGAAGCGTGCGGGCAAGGTCATCCACGCTGCCGAGCGCGTCTGGAGCCGCAGGCCGCCGGAGGTCAAGGAAGCCCAACCGGGAGAACTCCGACTCGACATCAAGCGCCGGGTAAGCGGCCGCCTCACGGCACATGTCCGCCGGCCCCACGAAGATGGTGCGGGCTGCGTGCCGCTCGGGCGGCGAGAACAGCGCGACCAGCCGGTCAACCGTAAGGCGCTCCACCAGCAGGATGCCCCAGATCAGCCAGGCAGAAACGAACAGCTTCAGCACACCGGGACTGAAGCCCTGGCTCCAGACCACGGTCCACACTTCCAGCAGCGACCCAAGGAACACGCCGAACAGCAGCAGGTGCGCACTCCGGCGCGAGTCACCGCTGGAGTAGTTACCGGTGACGTAGAGTCCAAGCCCGAGCGCGACAAGGAAACGAGGGGTGGCAATCGGAAGCCGGAGGGCGTCGTCCAGGAAGCTCGCGCCGCTGAACACGAGGGTGCGGAGCACGAGGTCGAGCCCCACCACTGCCAGCAGGTCGGCTATGGCAAGGACGGAAACTCGGCGAAACAGGCGGGTAAAGTGCCGCCGCATGTTGGAGGACGCCCGCCGCTGGAGCCCGAGCCGCACCGCCAGCATCTGCTCGTCACCGGTCCGAGGGGCAGCGACGGCCTCGGGTGGAGTTCCCTCCACCAGCGTCGTCGACGGCTCCTCGAGCTCAAGCTGCCTTGCCGTTGCGGTTTCAGTTGATTGGCTCATGCACCCCCGACGCCGACCTCACATGTCCTGCCAAATGGGCAATATAGCGAGTCAGGCGGCCCCAAACGGGGTCCAGCCCGTCTGGACCTGCTGGTAGAGAGCGACGTGTCGCTCCGCCATGAGGGCCCGGGTAAAGTGCTCCCGTACACGGGCCTGGCCTGCCTCTCCCATCACCCGCCGCCGGTCCGGATCCTCCGCCAGCAGCCGCAATGCCCGGGCCAGCGCAGCTACATCGCGGATCGGGACCTCGAGACCGGTGACGTCTGACACGTTTACCTCCCGGACCGCACTGGGAACCGCAGTGGTTACCACCGGCCGCCCGGCAGCCATCGCTTCCAGTACCACCAGCCCGAACATCTCCTCGGTGGTTACCGAAGGGAGCACCAGGACGTGGGCGTCCGCCATCCGCCTGGGCAGATCCTCGTCCGGATATTCGCCGAACCAGCGGATCCTGTCTCCCACTGCCAGCGCCTGGGCCAAGGTCCGGAGCCGGGGTCCTTCGGGACCCGAGCCAACTATGTCGAGCGACAAGTCTGGCACCTCGGGAAGAGCGCGCAGCAGTATATCGAGCCCCTTGTACGCCGCGAGCCTCCCTATGAATAGCGCCCGGACCGGACCGTCCGCCGGCGGGTCCGGCACCCGGGACCACTTGGCCTCGTCGATCCCGAAGGGAATCACCTCGACCTTGGCCTCGAAGCCCTGCAATTCGCGCGACATGGCCACGTGCGCCCGGCTCGGTACTACAATTGCCCTCGCGCGCCGCAGCACCAGCCGCGAGACCGGTCGGTAGGCGCCACGCCGCTGATCGGCGTGCTGGGTGACGACGACGGGCGTCCGCCCTGCACGGAGCAGGACGGCCACGTCGGCCAGCGAATGGGGATGGTGGACGTGGATGACGTCCGCCCTTCGCCAGGCGGCGGCGATGTATCCGGGGGCGATTTCCTGGGAGCCCAGCGCGCCGAAAGAGAAGGTGCGGGTCACCGCCTTGCGCGGCCGGCGCACGCCCTCCCCGAAGCTCCGTACTGCGACCACCTCGACTTCGTGCCCCAGCGCCGCGGCGCCGTCGGCGAGGTCGGCCACCACGCGCTCCATGCCGCCGGAGCGGGGCCAGTAGTACTTGGCGAGATGCAGAATCCGCATGTCGACGCCGGTCGAGGGGAACTCGGAGAACAGCCGGGGTCGGGCCGAATGTGACCGCACACAGAGGCCCAAGTCAACGGCCGGACTTGGAGCACGGGCCGGGCCGACGCATCTTGCAGCGGCACTTTCCCTGGCGTGGGACGCCCAACCTCTCCCCGGCGACACTTGCGAGCCGCATTCCTCACTCACCACCGCCTCTCCCCCGCGACCCGCTCGCAGCTGCGCGCAGTCTCGGCCCTGGGCATCGACGTGACCGCGATCATCCCGGCGCGAGACTCGTGCGGTGGCCAGCCCCAGTATGGGATGGAAGGTGAGGTGCGGGTTGTTCCAGTCGCCTCACGTGGTAATCCCTCCGAACCCCGGAGCTTCCGCTGGAAGCGCAGCGCCATCCGCCGCGCACTGCAGGAGGCACGGCCCGATGTCATCCATGTGGACGTGGAGCCCCACCTGCGGATGACGAGCGCTCTGCTCGGCGAGGCCCGTCGACTCGGGGTCGCTGTCACGGCAGGGACAGCTCTCGAGTCCAGGGCGTCGCTCACCTGGCGCGAACGGAGGCGGCGTAGCCGCAACCTGCGCCAGGCGCGTGGCATCCACGCGGCGACGCCACGCGCCGCCGCCCTGGCTGGCGAGGAGCGTGACGCGCCGATCCTGATGGCCCCACGCGTCGGAGTCATCACACCATCCGAGGTGGCGCCGTTCAGTCCGGAAGGGCTCTCCATGGCATTCAGCGGAAGGCTGGTACCCGAGCTGGGCCTCGACCAGCTGCTCCGCGCCGCCGTGGGCATCAACGGCACCTGGCAGCTGCTGGTGGCGGCCGGAGGGCCTGCCCAACCGGAGCTTGAGGCCCTGGCCGAGCGGCTAGGCATCTCCGGGAGGGTGGCCTGGCTGGGCGCGCTTCCTCTGGAGGAGAGAGCGGGGCTCTGGAGCAGGGCTGATTGCGCAGTGGATTCGTGGAGCGAGACCGACGCACCCGTGGGCCGGCAGGGCATCGCCGCCCTGCAGGCGATGGCCGCTGGCCGGCCGGTGGTTGCGACACGAACCGACACAATGACCGAGTTTGTGGGGGACACCGGCCTTCTGGTGGACCCAGGTGACCCTGCACCGATGGCCTCCGCGCTGCAGCGACTGCTGGACGACACGGAGCTCAGGCAGTCGCTCGGAGCGGCGGCGCGACAGCGGGTGATGGAGCGCTACTCGACCCAGGCGGTGGCCCGGCGCGCTGTGGACCTGTGGCACCAGGCCTTGAGCGGCGTTTGACTCCCCTATTGTCGTCCATCATCTTCTCGACCATGCCGAGACAAGCTTCGATCACTCTGGCGGTGATGCTCATGGCGCTCATGGCGCTCACCAGCACCCCTGCAGAGGCGCAGGATCCCGGGTCTGACCCCCGCGTCGCCCGGGAGCTGCTGCAGCGCGATCCCGAGATGCAGCGCCGTATTGCCGACGCGATCGCCAACTCGGGCATGAGCCAGGAGCAGCTCCGGGCCAGGCTCCGGGCCGCCGGCTACGACGAGTCACTGCTCGACAGCTACCTCAACGCACCAGGCCAGGCCCAACCCGGCGCGCTGGGGTTGCCGGGATTGCGCGGAGAGCTCGATGCCGTGCGCGAGCTGGGACTGGTGGCCGAGACCGAGGCCGACTCCCTCCTGGCGCTGATTGATTCGATGCAGCTGCAGCGGCCGGTAATGGCCCTCGACTCGTCCCAGTTCATGATCGACAGCCTGATGATCTTCGGCATGGACGTGTTCGCGGCCCGCTCGACCCGCTTCATGCCGGACCGGGCCAGCCCCGTCCCGGACACCTATCGCCTGGGCCCAGGCGACCGATTGGCGCTCATCCTGGCAGGGGACGTCGAGGAGGTTTACAGCCTCGAGGTGTCGCGCGACGGATTCATTGTGGTGCCGCGAGTGGGCTCGGTTCATGTTGCCAGCCTCAATCTCGTCGAGGCCCGGGAGCTCCTGTTCCGGCGGCTATCGCGGGTCTACTCCGGAATCAGGAGGGACGGCGGCAGCACCCGCTTCGACGTGAGCGTCAGTCGCCAGCGGTCGGTACAAGTGTATTTGGCGGGCGAGGCACGGCGGCCGGGGGCATACGTGCTCTCGGCCGGGAGCACGCCACTCATGGCGCTGTACGCGGCCGGGGGACCCACCCGCAATGGATCCCTTCGTCGGCTCGAGGTGCGGCGCAACGGTGCGTTGGTGGACTCAGTTGATGTGTATGACTATCTGCTGCATGGGATCGACAGGTCCCGCCTGACGCTCCAGAGCGGTGACGTCATCTTCATCCCGGTACAGCAGGGACGAGTCGAGGTGACCGGGCAGGTGGTGAGGCCGGCAGTGTTCGAGGTGCTTCCGGGCGAGACGCTGCGCGACGTCGTGGGCTTCGCGGGTGGCTTTGATGCAGACGCGTTGCGGCAGCGCATCCAGGTTCACCGGATCCTGCCGCAGACGCCGGCTGACTCCGGCTATGGCCGCGCCCGGGTGGTGGTGGACGTCGGTCCCGAGCAGCTGGCGCAGGCGGTGCCTTCGCTGGTGATGCTGCCGGGCGACTCTGTGACGGTGTTCCCGGTGGCCGATCGGCTTCGCGGCTTCGTCACGGTGGAGGGTAACGTCTGGCTTCCCGGCCAGGTGGGATACACGCCCGGGATGCAGCTTTCGCAGGCGCTCAGTCTTGCTGGCGGGCCCAAGCCCGATGTGTACCTCGGACAGGTTCTGGTTTCCCGTCTCCGGAGCGACTCCACCCGGGTGCAGCTCAGGACATCGTTCGCGGACAGCACCGGCCGCCTGAGCGATGACCTCGCCCTCAGGGAAGACGACGTGATTCGGATCTTCTCTCGAAGCACCTTCCGGCCCGACCGGTACATCGTAATTACCGGAGCCGTGCGGCAGCCGGGCCGGATCGAGTATCGCGAGGGCATGACCGTGCGCGACGCGATCCTCCTGGCCGATGGGCTCGCTCCTGATGCGTACCTGGTTGAGGCAGAGATTGCCCGGGTGCCGGACACGCGGGCACAGGGGCAGGTGGCCACGACCATCCGGGTGCCGCTCGACTCGAGCTATCTCTTCGCCCGGGGCGCACCGGGCGACTATCAGGGCCCTCCCGGGCCGCCGGCGCCGCGCGCGGGCTCGCCCGAGGTGGAGCTCCAGCCGTATGACAACCTGCTGATCCTGCGGCAGCCGGAGTGGGAGCTGGTGCGAACCGTGAGCATCACCGGACAGGTGAAGTATCCTGGCCCGTACGCACTCCGCACCAAGACGGAGAGGCTGATGGACGTGATCGAA
This sequence comes from uncultured Gemmatimonadota bacterium, assembly GCA_946479805.1. The sequence goes on from CAMLHP010000015.1 coordinate 23,530, forward strand.
CGCGCCGGTGGCCTGACCGACGCGGCTTACGCCGATGGAATAGAGTTTTTCCGGAAGCAGGACAGCGCGGGACGGGTGGGGATCGACCTCAAGGCCGTGCTCCGCGACGCAGGTCACCGCGACAACCTGATCCTCGCCGCCGGCGACTCGATGCACATTCCGGAGTTCGATCCGATTGTCATGGTGCGCGGCGCGGTGAACTCGCCGGGGGCGGTGGCGTTCGAGCCGGGACGGGACCTCGACTTCTATGTGCGTGCGGCTGGAGGTTACTCGAAGGATGGGGACAAGCGCCGGGCCTTCGTGACCCAGCCCAATGGCGACAAGCAGGCCGTCGAGCGCCGCTTCCTCCTGCCCGACAGCCGCCCTGCTCCGCGTCCCGGCGCGGAGGTGATGGTGCCCGTGCGGGATCCGTCCGAGCGCGGACCTGGCATAGCCTCGGTGCTGGGAGTGGCCGCCCAGCTGCTGGCCAGCGTGGTCACTGTTATCGTGGTGGCGCGGAACTAGCGCCGAGGCCTCAGCCGGCGCGTCGCTCCACCAGTGCCGGCGGAGGGGCCACGTCCACGCCGGCATCCCGCAGCCGGTCCGCCTGCCATCCTTCCAGCCGCACCAGCACCTCGGTGGAGCCGCCGTTCACCGCAGCTGAGATCACCTCGCCCACCCGATAGAGCTCGGCGAGCCTGGCGCCGTCGCTGGCCGGAAGGCGCACCAGCACTGTCGCGCGCCCGGCGCGCTCCACGCTCCGGAGCCGCGCCTTGAGTGCGTCGAGCCCGTCAATCCGCTGGGTGGTGGCCAGCACGGCCTCGGGATGGAGTTCCCTCACCCTGGCAGTGAACGCCGCCGCGTCAGGTACGACATCCATCTTGTTGAACACCGCCAGCACCGGCCGCTCGGCCATGCCCAGTTCCTGTAACACCTTCTCGACCACCCGCATCTGGCCTTCCCAGTCGGGATGCGACGCATCCACCACATGCACCAGCACATCGGCGGCGCGCGCTTCCTCGAGGGTAGCGCGGAAACTGGCCACGAGGTGGTGCGGCAGCTTGCGGATGAATCCTACCGTGTCGGTGACCCGGGCACGCACACCCTCGCCCAGGTCCACTTCCCGGGTGAGGGTATCGAGCGTGGCGAAGAGCCGATCCTCGACGAAAATGCCGTGTTCGCCCGAGAGCATCCGCAACATGCTGGACTTGCCGGCATTGGTGTAACCGACCAGTGCGGCGGTGAGCAGCGGGTCGCGCCCCGCGCGGATATTCTCGCGGTGCTTCTCGACATCCTGCAGCTTCTGCCGCAGCACGCCGATCTTGCGGCGGATCATGCGGCGGTCGGTTTCGAGCTGGGTTTCACCCGGACCCCGAAGGCCGATACCGCCACGAATCCGGGAGAGGTGGGTCCACATCCGGGTGAGCCGCGGGAGCAGGTACTGCAGCTGGGCCAGCTCGACCTGCAGCTTGGCCTCGTGCGATCGGGCACGAGTGGAGAAGATGTCGAGAATGACTTCGGGCCGGTCCATGACGCGCGTGCCCAGCTCGCGCTCGAGATTGGCGCCCTGTACCGGGGTCAGCTCCTCGTCGAAGATCACCAGCGTGGCGCCGGTCTCGCCGACCAGGGCCCGCAGTTCCTCGACCTTGCCCTCGCCGATATGGGTGGCCGGATTGGGAGAAGCCACATACTGCGAGAGCCGGCCCACCACGTCCGCCCCGGCCGTGTCCACCAGCCGGGTCAGCTCCTCGAGATGTTCGTCCAGGTGTTCTGCATCCTTCGAGCCCTTGCGGGGTGCCGCCACCAGCACCGCGCGCTCGGTCGGATCGCGAACGTCGATCATTGAGCGAATACAGTCACCGCCTTGCCATGATTGAGGTCAACCGCCACGCGAGAGCGGCGCCCGGCCGGACCGGGTGAAGGGCACCACACGGGCACCGATGGGCGTGTCCAGCTGCACCTGGCCCCTCATGGTGTAGGGGATCTCGCCCTGGTTCAGCGCCGCGCGAGCGACCGCGTTGGCCCCGGTCCAGGTGAATCTGAGCGGGAGCACGACACGGGTGGTGTCGCCATCGGTCACGTTGAAGTCATCGTCCAGCGCAATGTCGCCGACATGGGTGCCTTCGACGTCAAACCCGAGCTCGAGCCTGGTGCCCCTCAAGTCGAAACGGTTGGGATTGTAGACGTCGAGATGGAGGTCCAGTATCCCTCCCGTTAGGTCGAGGCCGCGAATACCGACCGCCTTGAGCTGCACCTGGGGGTCGATGAACGTTCGCGGGATGGCACAACTCAGAACTGTTGCCGCGATGCCCGCCCACGCTGCCAGCATTGATAGCCTCATCCCGGACTCCTCCAGCCTGTCGCGCTCCCGCAGGGAATATAGCCGCCGTCCGTCGCGGGATCGTCACTCCGAGCCGCCGGATGCGCTGGTCTCGCGCTGCGACGCCCACCACGCCAGCCGTTCCGCTATGCGCCGTTCCATGCCGAAGGGGCCCGGCTGGTAGAAGCTGCGCCCGGCAAGTTCGTCCGGCAGGTAATCCTGGGGGATGAATGCGGTGGGCGCGTCGTGGGCGTAGCGATACTCCCTCCCGAACCCGAGTTCCTTCATCAGCCCGGTGGGAGCATTTCTGAGGTGCAACGGCACCGGAGCGGCCGGTGTGGCCCGCGCCGCCTCCAGCGCGGCATCGAGCGCAACCTTTGCGCTGTTGGACTTCGGCGCGGTGGCCAGGTAGATCGTCATCTCCGCCAGCGGAAGGTAGCCCTCGGGGGCGCCCAGTACATGGAACGCCTGGCGTGCCGCCACCGCGACCGACAGCGCGCTGGGATCGGCGAGCCCGATGTCCTCCGCCGCCATGGCGATGGCCCGGCGGAACAGCACCATCGGGTCCTCGCCGCCGTCGAGCATCCGCGCCATCCAGTAGAGCGCGCCCTGCGGATCGCTGCCACGCAACGACTTGTGATAGGCACTGAGAAGATTGAAGTGCTCCTCGCCCGACTTGTCGTAGCGGGCGAACCGCATCTGCATCGCCTCGCGCGCCACCTCGACCGTCAC
>CAMLHP010000016.1 GCA_946479805.1 uncultured Gemmatimonadota bacterium
GGACGCGTTTTAGCGATTGTTTAACGTGGCCGCAAGCAGCGCAAATCGCCACGGAACTATTGTGACTGCAATCTAAGCGTCCGGAGAAAAGTCTCAAGTCGCGAGTCTCAAGAGGTGAGAAGCGCTGTCAGTCTCTCCGCTGCTGCCCGGATGAACAGGAGCTTGGAGCGGCTGGTGGCGCCGGCGACCAGGGTGATATCGTCGCGACGGAGGCCGAGCCGCTCAGCCAGGAACCGGACCAGCTCGTCATTGGCGGCGCCGTCGACCGGTGGTGCACGGAGGCGGATCTTGATCGCGTCTCCGTGGAGGCCGGTGACCTCGCTCACGCTGGCGCGCGGCTGCAAGTAGACCCGGAGAAACACCCCGCCGTCGCCCTGTGTGATCGCCGGATTCATCGTGCCAGCAGCGACAGCAGCAGTCCCTCCGCCAGCAGCACCGCGATGTAGGCCACGAGCGGCGTCAGGTCGAACATGGCCACTTGAGGGATGAGGCGTCGGAGCGGCCGGACCAGCCAGTCGGTGAGCCAGTACGCAGGCCGGAGCCAGCGGGAGTACTCGCCTCGGCCGAACCAGCTGCCGATGACCCGCACTATCAGCGCGATCTTGAGCAGGCCGGCCGCCATCCTGATGGCGATGCGCAGCATGGCGCGGGGACCGCCGGCGGCGGCGAACTGGAGGTTGACAAGCGCTCCGGCGAGGCCGCGCGCCAGCCAGAGGAGGACCAGGCCGCCGAAGAGAACGATTCCCGCCAGCCACAGGGGAGCGTCCTGCGGGTTCCGGCCGCCCCGGACCAGCCGGCGCTCGAGCGGCCGGACCACCGGGTCGGACAGGCGCCGCACCAGCCGGGGCCACGCGCCAAAGGCGCCAATGTGTCCCTGGCGCACGGCCCAGTGGGTAAGCGCTATTGCTACCGAGGCGAGGAAGAGAGAGACGACGACGATCCTGAGGGCCGCGTCCAGCGCGGGGGGCATGGGCTACTCCAGCGCGCTGCCGGCCTGGACCGGGATGGTCACACCGTCGCGCATGGTGCAGTCGAGGACGTAACGGCCATCACCCAGCACCGCGTCCTCCAGCACCCTCAGTTCGCCGGAGCAGGACACGAACTGGTGACCTGCCGGATCGCGGTAGGAAGCTGACGCGCGCACTCCGCCGGCGCTGGTGGTGATTGCGCGGGCGATGTCGGAAGTGAGGCTGTCCACCCCGAGGTCACGGAGCGACCTGGGAGCCCGGCCGCGGTGGGAGCCGCGATAGGCGGAAGCCTGGTCCAGCAGCTGGTATATCTCGCGGCCCAGGTAAGTAGCGTCGACTTCGGCCGAGTCGGCCGCGTTGCGCGGGGATTCCACCCGCTCGCTTGCCTCGGTCTTCCTCGAGCAGGCGAGCACGCCAACGGCGAGGAAGACCAGTAGCAACCTCATTCGAGGGCAAACTCGCGGTTGAAGACGACGTCGAAACTGAAGGTCTTTCGCCTGGAACGCGATTCAATTGCGTCAGCGACCCGCTTCAGCCGGTCGGGAATGGCGAGGATGCGCTCCTGCGCCTGGCGGCCGATCTCGCCCAGCCCCTCGAGCGTTTCGATCTTCCAGTAGCGGATCTGCTCCTGCACGATGCGGAGGTAATCACGAGGACCGTATATGCCGGAACGCCGGATGGCATCGGCCATCTCGCGGAAGCCGGGCATGGTGTGGCCCGGCATGTCGATGCTGGGGAGGACCTGGGCAATCGACTCCAGCGCCTGGTCCGGATCACGCTCCAGTACCGCAGCCATCACCGAGCGATAGAAGGCGAAGTGCCGCGCCTCCTCACGGGCGATCCGGTCGAGGATCATTCCCAGCCGTGGATCGTGCTCGGCTATCAGGTTTCCGGTTGCTGCATGCGAATGCTGGGTGGCGCGCTCCTGCACGGTGGTGTATGCAAAGACCCGGTAGGGATCGCGGTCCCAGGCGGGCGCGAATCCGGCGCGGAGATACTCGAACTGCATCTCCTCGAGGCGCCGCTGGTTGAGCAGCGAGGATTCGCGGACGTAATCGTGAAGCACCTGTCCGTGCCGGTCTTCTTCGGCGGTCCACAGATTGTTCCAGCGGCTCCAGTGGCTCTCGTTTCCGAGATAGACCGCGAGGAGGCGATGAAAGTGCGGCAGCCCCTCCTCGGTGAGGAGGTTGACGGCGAGGGCGGAGCGGACGTGGTCGGGGATGCCCCGGGCGCGCTCGCGGAGTTCCTTCCGATGGGCATCGGGGTCCTCCTCCGGCGCAGGACCGATCAGGTCGCTCGGCATCCAGAGTTCGCGCTTGGACTCGTGCACTTCCATCATCTGGCGAACCTTGGCCTCCAGATCCTCCAGTACCTCGATCTTGGACAGCAGCGCTCGCGCAGCATTAGTGATGCTCATGGACGGCAAGTCTCAGTTCGAGACGGAAGGTGACGGCGTGGGATCATCCCTAAGCTTAGCCCCCACGACGCGTCGAGGACAGGGCGACGCAGCCGAAGGGGCAGTGGCATGCCAATCGGGCAGCAGAAAAGCGAGCTACTGGAGTCTCTTCTCCATCAGCACCCAGCTGCGGCCTGCAATGTAGCCCTCCCGGCGGAGGACCGGGCTCCAGCCCATGGCGCCGAGCAGCCCCTCCGATTCCTGGTCGTCGGTCCAGAACTCCGCCAAATGTGCAGCATTGTCCCGCGCACTGGCCTCGAAGGCTTCCAGCAGCCGGTGGGCGTGTCCGTGGTGGCGCTCCTGGGGAGTGACGGCGATCTCCACAGCCTGGGCCACGCCTCCTCGGAGGGTGAACCGAAGGCCTCCTATCCAGTCGCCGATCTCGTTGCTCAGCACCAGATAGCGGTCCTCGGAGGCACCGGCATGTCCCGCCTGCCGGCCCTCGAGCTCGATAAGCTCATGGAACCAGTGGCCGAAGTCCTCGTCCTGGGACAGCTCGCGGATGATGACGTCGCTCATGACCTGTAAGGTATGCATATATGGTGCCGGACCGGGAGTTGAGAGCCGACGCCAGGAGCTTCGAACCCTCAACTCTCAGCTCAAAACTCCCATCCCCAGCACCACGCCCACGGCGCCGAGTGCCAGCAGCGCGCCGAAGAGCGGCACGGCGAAGCGGAACCAGTGCTCGAACCGCACGCCGGCCGCGGCGAGGATGGCCATGAGGGCGCCGTTGGTGGGGGTGACCAGTTCGGTGAGGCCGGCGCCGTACTGGTACGCGAGCACGGTCACCTGGCGGCCCACGCCCAGCAGGTCGGACAGTGGCACCAGAATGGGCATGGTGAGCACGGCCTGGCTGCTGACGCTGGGAACCGGCACGTGGATGGCGGAGTGCATTCCCATCATTGCCAGTGCGGCGCCGGCGGGCGGAAGGCCATCGAGCTGGGTGGCCAGTCCGTGCACAATGGTGTCCAGCACCACGCCGTCTTCCAGTACCACCGAGATGGCCTTGGCGAAGCCGATGAAGAGAGCCGCGCCCGCCATCTGGCTGAACCCGGCCACGAACGCCTCGCCGGTTCCGCTCACCCCCAGGCCGGCGACGAGGCCGGCCACGATGCCGACGATCAGGAACAGCGCGGAGAGCTCGTCAAATCCCCAGCCGAGGACATTGAGGCCGACTGGCAGCATCACGAAGGCGCCGCAGACCAGCAGCAGAATGAAATCCAGCCGCGCGCCACGACCTCGCTCCTCCGGCTCGATGGCGAGTTCCTGCGCCTCGGTCCGGATCCGGCGCGCATGGCGGCTGGTGCCCCAGATCCAGACTCCGAGCGCGAGGGCGAGGAAGACCAGCCGGAACAGGGCCCCGGACCCGGGCGGCAACTGGGCCACTTTCTGCGCGATGAGCACCTGGAAGGGGTTCACCGGACTGAAGGCCGACCCGACCGCCGCGGCGCCGACCGACATGGCACACGCCGTCAGCGCATCGAAACCCAGCGTCCGTACCAGCAGGAGGAGCAGCGGCACGAAAGCGATGATCTCCTCCTGCATGTTCTGCAGCGCGCCGCCCGCGGCGAAGGCGATGCAGGTTACCGGCACCACCAGCAGTTCACGCCCGCCGAGCGCGCCGACCAGGCGGCGCACCGCCCGCCTCAGGGCGCCGGTCTGCTCGATGACCGCAAAGGCGCCGCCCACCAGGAACACCAGCGCGATCACATCGGCCGCGGCAGCGATAGCGCGGGGAATGCCAACGACCGCGCGGAAGGGACCCACCGGGCGTGCCTCGACCCGCTGGTAGGTGCCGGCGATGACCACATCGCGGCCGGTTGCGTCGTCGTGCTGGCGCTGGTATCGGCCGGCTGGCAGGAGCCAGGTGGCGAGTGCTGCGAGCAGGATGCAGCCGATCAGCAGCGCGACCGGGTGCGGCACTCGCATGCGGATCACTTGATCAGAGGGAGCGGCAGCTGACCCGGTCCGGTGGCGTCCTGCTGCAGGCGATCCGGTCGTTCATCCCGCTCGAGATGGTTCCGCAGGCGGTATTTCGTGCCTGGGTCTCGGCTTCCTCGCGCGTGGCGGCCGAGGCGGTGGCGCTGTCGGTGGCGCCGCGGAAGGTGACAACGGCAGTGCATTCGGCCTGCTGGCTGGTCATGGTGGCGGTGAAGAGCACCACCACCATGACCGCGACGGCTGCCAGCGTCAGGAGAGTTCGGCGTGACATTCGGAATCAGCCGAAGAGGCCGCCGAGCAGCGACGGAAGCAGGGACACGACCCACATGCCCACGCCTACCGCCACGGCAGTGCCAGTCGACGTGCGACCGATGACCTTCACGCCCAGGCCCATGAGGAAGAAGATCCAGAGCGAGAACAGATCCAGGTGGCCGGCTACGGCCATCATCGTCGGGGAGGTTGTGTCAGGATCCAGGAACCTCGCCGGCCCGATGCTGAACGCGTAGCGGCCGGTCTGGGCCGACTCATCGAGCACCGCGCCTTGGGCACCGGATGCCACCGAAGACAGGATCATCGGGAAGAGCGACAGCACTCCGATGGACATGCACTGCTTCAGCGTCACGGCGGCGCCGGCGATCTTCGAAACGAGCTTGAGGAACAACCCGGACAGGAAGGGGATCACGAGCACGAAGAACGTGATCCCGAAGACTGCGAACTTCTGGCCCATGCCCCTCGCACTCTCGATCTGCTCGGGAGTCATGTTCGGATTTGCGGCCATCTTCGCCAGGCTGCGGTTGGTCTCCGCATCCATCATCGGCTGGAGCAGGCCCCTGGTCGCGAAAAACAGCACCAGCATGGCGATGACGAAGACGAAGTAGGGCCCGGCCCACTCCCCGCCACGGCGGCGCTCGAACACCTCGCTCGGCGAGTAGTAGATCTCGGCGCAGTCTCCGAGTCCGGGCTTGGCAACGTCGTTCATGGGCTCCTCACGCGGTTGCAGGTGGACTGGGCAGGCTGATGTTGGAGCTGACCCACGCCAGATACTCGGCAGTGCCGTCCAGCGGTGCCACTACAATTTCGGGCAACTCATACGGGTGCTCGCCCCGGATGAAGCTCGCGAGGGCCGGCCAGGCCGCGCCGATGGTCTTCATGGTGCAGCACCACTCCTCTGTCTCTTCCACCCGGTCGCGCCAGCGGTAGGTGCTCTGCACCGGGCCTGTCACCTGGGCACACGCCGCCAGGCGGGCCTCGACGGCGCCAGCGCCAATCCGGCGTGCCACCTCGCGGTCAGCGACGGTGGTGGAGACCTCGACGCAGGGCGTCACGGCAACTCAATTGGCGGCGGGGGCCGGGGCGCCGGGGAGGTTCCGGGTTTCGGCGCCGCGCTTGCCGTCGTCGATCGGGTTCACCATGGTGCGCCAGCCGCTCCTGAACTGGATCGTCAGCCGGTGACCGAGCGAGTCGGCGGTGATTCCGGTGACGCCTGGCAGGGTCCGCGCATAGACCATGGCGCTCTCGGCGGCGGCCTGGAGCTCGGCCCGCGAGGCACCCGAATGGAAGTGGCCGTATTCGCGGGCTATGGCCATGGCCTGCGCCTGCTCGGTCCCGTAACGCGCGTATGTGTCTGCGCTGACCAGCCCATTCTGGTCGCTGAGCTTGGGATATTCGTCATAAGTGGGGCAGGCTGTCAGGAACAGTGCAAGGGCGAGCGGCGCAAGCGCACGATGCATCGGGCATAATCCGGTGGCAGGGTCGGGTAGATGTTAGCTTGGAGGAGGAAAAGGCGGAAGTGTGAGGCGTGAGGCGTGAAGGGCTTCAACCGCGAACGAAAGGCACAGCACAATCCATGAACGGCATATCCAACATCCCTGCACCAGTCAATGAGCCAGTGCTGTCGTACGCGCCGGGGTCTCCCGAGAGGGAGCAGCTCAAGGACGCCCTCCGTTCTCTCGGGAGCGAAATAGCCGACATCCCGGTGGTGGCGGGAGGCGAGGAGATCCGGGGCGCGAAGACGGTCCCAGTGGTGAGCCCGCACCGACACCAGCACGTGTTGGGGAAGGTGCACCAGGCCGACAAGAAGGCGGTGGAGCAGGCGATCGAGGCAGCGGCCCTGGCCCAGCGGGAGTGGGCCAGCTGGCGGTTCGAGGACCGGGCCGCGGTGTTCCTCAAGGCGGCGGACCGGCTGGCCGGCGCCTGGCGCCCGATAATCAACGGGGCGACGATGCTGGGCCAGAGCAAGACCGCGTTCCAGGCGGAGATCGACAGCGCTTGCGAGCTCATCGACTTCCTGCGGTTCAACGTCCACTTCGCCGAGAAGCTCTACGCGGAGCAGCCGGTGAGCTCCCCAGGAATGTGGAACCGGATGGAACACAGGCCCCTCGAGGGGTTCGTGTACGCCATCACGCCGTTCAACTTCACCGCAATCGGCGGCAATCTCCCCACCACGCCCGCGATCATGGGCAATACGGTGGTATGGAAGCCGGCGGCCAGCGCCTCGCTCAGCAACTGGCATTTCTTCCGGCTGCTCGAGGAGTGCGGCCTTCCACCGGGGGTGATCAACTTCGTCCCGGGCCCCGCGGCCGAGATCAGCGACCTGGTGCTGTCAAACCCGTCGCTGGCAGGCATCCACTTCACGGGCTCCACGGCTGTATTCCAGTCGCTATGGCAGGCCGTGGGCAACAACCTGCCCGGCTACCGCACATATCCACGGCTGGTCGGCGAGACCGGGGGCAAGGACTTCGTGGTGGCGCATCCGAGCGCCGACGCCAGGGCTGTGGCTGTTGCGCTGGTGCGCGGCGCGTTCGAGTACCAGGGGCAGAAGTGCAGCGCTGCTTCACGCGCGTACATCCCGAAGTCACTCTGGCCGGCTGTGAAGCGCGACATGCTGGAGATGATGGGCGGCATCCGCATGGGAGACGTGGCCGACTTCACCAACTTCATGGGCGCGGTGATCGACGCGAAGGCCTACGCCAAGCTGGCGGGTTACCTGAAGAGCGCGAAGCGCGACGAGGCCGCGATCATCCACGCCGGCGGCGGCTTCGACGACAGCGAGGGATGGTTCATCGAGCCCACCCTGATCGAGACGAAGGACCCGGGGCACAAGCTGCTCTGCGAGGAGCTTTTCGGCCCGGTCCTCACGGTGTATGTGTATCCGGACCGCAAGTGGTCCGACACGCTGCAGCTGGTGGACCAGACCAGCCCGTACGCCCTGACAGGTGCGGTGTTCGCCCAGGACCGGGCGGCGCTGGTGGAGGCGAGCCGGGTCCTGGTGAACGCCGCCGGCAACTTCTACATCAATGACAAGCCCACCGGTGCGGTGGTGGGGCAGCAACCGTTCGGCGGTGCGCGCGCCAGTGGCACCAACGACAAGGCGGGCTCGATCCTCAACCTGCTTCGGTGGGTGTCACCGCGCAGCATCAAGGAGACGTTCAGCCCGCCCACCGACTACCGCTACCCCTTCATGGGAGCGGAGTGATCAGGGCGCTCGGCTGACGCTCCAGTTGCCAGTGCCGACGTTCTCGCCGTTGGCGGTGGCAGTGAAGCTGCCAGCCATTGTCGAATCCGTGGTGGCCCCGGTGAAAACGACATGGGCGCCGTCCACGTCGGACGCAAGGGTGACGGTGCCGCTGCCGCGCGCCTCGAGCAGCAGCAGACCAGTCAGCTGCCGGTTGCTGCCGGTGGTGAGGACGAGGTCGCCCTTGGTGCCGCTGTCGCTGGTGGCGAGCGAGAACTCGAAGCCGGCGGAATCCTCACGGATATCGTCAGGCGTGATCTGGTAGATGACCGCGCTGCCGGTCCAGCGGCCGTCGAGTTCGCTTCCGCCGGCGGTCGGGGCACCGCTCTGGGCCCGCAGCGTGGCCGATCCAGCAAGGATGATCAGCAAGGAGGGGCCGATCGGACTCCGCATGAGGCGCTCCGGTTGAGGTCGTCGCTTCCTACGGCGGCAGACCTGCACGGGTTTCGGCTTGCGACGCTTGCTGCTTCCTTGCGGTCATCCTAGTTTGCTCCCAACCCCTTTTCCAGCGCGGAGATCCCGCCCATGTCCGAGGCCTTCCGCAGCTCCGACGAGTTCGACGAGCAGGCCCATCAGTGCTACAACGAGGGTCGCTACGACGATGCGCTCGCGGTGTTGAAGGATGGTGTCGCGGTATATCCCAACGCAGTCGAGCTCCACATCGGCCTGGGGTATGCCTATCTCGCACGCGAGGAGTACGCGTGGTCCCGGAGGAGTTTCGAGGTTGCGCTCACCCTCGATGGGGACCATGAAGATGCGCTGGCCGGCCTGGGCGAGGTTTTGCTCAAGATCGGCGACCGGGCCGGCGGAGTGCGGGCGTTCGACCGGATCCTCCAGCTGGGCTTCCACGACGATCACGACCTGATGCTGCAGGTGGGCCGGGCGCTGTTCCGCGACGGGATGGCGGCCGCCGCCCACCGCTTCTTCGACCTGGCGGCGCAGGCGCATCCCGATTCCGCCGATGCCAGCGCTGCCCAGGGCTACAGCGCCCACCGGCTGGGCCGCGACGCCGATGCCATCTACTGGCTCAGGCGCGCGTTGTCGATCGAGACCACCCATGTCGAGGCGCGGATCTACCTGGCCAACATGCTGTACGAGCGGGGCGAGAGCGACGCCGCGCTGCATCACTTCGAGCGGACCCGGATTGACGATCACTACGACGAGCTGGGCATCTGGCGGGTGATCGAGCTCAAGCGGACGCTGTACCGGCTGCCCGAGTCCGATCCCGAGATCACGCCCTGGCTCGAGCGGCTGGAAGAGCTGGCCGGAGAGCCCGACCCGGTGGACATGCTGCTCGCCGAAGTGGAGGCTCAGCAGCCCGACGGATCGGTGCGCGATCCGAACCAGCTGGAGCTTTTCGGCACCCTCTTGTCCGAGCCGGCCACGATGCAGCGGCGGCCGGGCCAGGTCGAGGTGCACCAGGTGACGACGCTCTCGGGTGAGCAGCTGCGGGGCACCTGGGACGAGATCATCCTCCTCATGAAGGCGGGGGACCCCCGCTGGAGCGAGGCCTCGCTGGCCGACTTCATGGCTGGACACGCCCGGCAGGGGCAGGCCGAGACCGGCGTGATCATTCCCCTCACGAGCGCCGAGGCTTTCATGCGGGGCAGTGCGGCGGCGGGAATCGTTCGGATCGTGCACTGAATCAGGACGGGCGGCCTGCCGGGCCGCCTGCGCCGGGTAGGGTCTATCTTCAAGCATGCCTCCTGCCCAGCACCTCCGATGGACCGCCGACGTCCGGCGCGAAGTCCTCCCCAACGGGCTCACGCTGCTGGTTCAGCGCGATCCCCACTCCCCCGCAGTTGCCGTGGTCTCGTGGATCAAGGCGGGTTTCTTCGACGAGCCTGACGAGCTGGTGGGCGTCTCGCACGTGCTGGAGCACATGTACTTCAAGGGTTCCGCTCCGGCGGGCCCTGGCGGGGGGCTCGGCCCTGGCGAGCTGGCGCGCGAGACCAAGGCGGCCGGCGGCTACCTCAATGCCCACACTTCCTACGACCATACCGCGTACTACGTGGTCCTTCCCCCGGCGGGATTGCGCCGCGCGGTGGAGGTCCAGAGCACGGCGCTGCGCGGTGCGCTGATCGACCCGGGTGAGCTCGAGCGCGAGCTGCAGGTGATCATCGAGGAGGCGAAGCGCAAGCTCGATTCGCCGGGCGCGGTGGCTCACGAGACGCTGCATGAGGTGCTGTTCGATCATCACCGGATTCGCCGCTGGCGGATCGGCACCGAGGAACAGCTAAGGGGCTACGGCCGGGACGACATCGCGGGATACTACCAGAGCCGGTACGTGCCGGGCCGCACCATAGTGGCCATCGTGGGCAATATCGACCCCGAGGAAGCGCTGGCGCTGGGCCGCGAACACTATGGCGACTGGCCCGGACGCGAGACCATCATCGGCGGCGGCCCGGCGGAGCCGCAGCGGAGCGGCATGAGGGTCAGGACGCTGAGGGGTGACGTGACCCAGGCTGAGCTGGTCGTGGGCTGGCGCGCACCGGCGGCCCTGCACCCTGACGAGACCCCGCTGGCGCTGGCCGCAGCGACGCTGTCGGCTGGCCGGGGAGCATGGCTCTACCAGTCGCTGAGGGAACCCGGGATCGTGTCCGCCATAGGCGCATCGCACCAGGCTCCCCAGGAGGTTGGTGTCTTCTCCATTGGTGCCGAGCTGGCAGCGGCGCGGGTGCCCGAGGCGCTGGCAGGCATTTCCGACGCCGTGGACCGGCTCGCGCGGCATGGCCCCACGTCCAACGACCTTTCGCGGGTGCGCGCGCTCCTCAGGCAGCGCTGGGCCCGCCGGATGGAATCGGTGGACGGCAGGGCCATGACGCTCGCCTCGGCCGAAGCCCTGGGCGGGCTGGAGCTGCTCGAGCGGGAATACAGCGAACTGGGGACGACTTCCGCGGACGAAGTGCGCGCCGCCGCGGAGCGCTGGCTGGCACCGGCTGATACCGCGGCGGTGTGCTACCTGCCGGAGGCCGAAGGCGCAGATCTATCCACCAGCAGCCTCAAGCAGACCTTCCGTCCCAGGAGCAATGGCCGTCCGCGGGCGCCGTCGGCCGCACCCGAGCTCATTGCCCTGGACAATGCCGACCTTCTCCTCTGGCACAAGCCGGGCATCCCGCTGGTGTCGCTCGGGATGTACGTGACCCGCACATCGTTCGACACACCCGAGGACGCGGGTCTCGCCACACTCGCCGCGCGCTCGATGACCCGAGGCGCGGCGCAGCTCGATGCCGCCCAGCTGGCGGTCGCCTTCGAGAGGCTGGGCGGGGTCCTGTCCTCGTCGGCCTCGGCCGACTGGGCAGGCGTCTCGGTGACAACCGAGGCGGGGGCCATGGCAGATGCCGCGAAGTTGCTGGCGCAGGTCGCAGCCCAGCCCACCCTCGCCGGCCGCGACGTCGAGACCGAGCGATGCCTCATGGTTGAAGACCAGGAGCAGCTCACCGACGACATGTTCCGTTACCCCTTCCAGCTGGCCTATGGAGAGGCGTTCGGCGATCGCACGTATGGCCTGCCGCCGCTCGGTACGGCGGAGTCGCTCGCGGCACTTGGCGCGGAGGATGTGAGGCGCTGGCATCGCAGCGTGTATGGCGGCGCGCGGCCGTTGCTGGCTGCCGTTGGCGATGTGGATGCAGGCGCGGCGCGAGACGCGCTGGGGCGGGCGTCGGAGGAATGGGGTTCGTTCGCCAGGCACGCCGCCCCAGATGCGGGAGGCAGGCATGCCGCCGCTGATGTGACGCTGTCGCTGGGCGGCTCGCGGGTGGTGACGCGCGACCGGAAGCAGACCGCTCTGGCGATTGTGTTCGCCGGACCCGGCCGCCGCTCGCCAGATCGATGGGCGGCCGAGGTGTGGGCCGCCGTAGCCGGTGGCCTGGGAGGGCGGCTGTTCGAGGCGCTGAGGGACCGCCGTTCCCTGGCGTACACCGTGCTGGCTGCCAGCATGCAGCGGAGGCATGCGGGGACGCTGGCGGCCTACGTCGCCACCTCACCGGAGCGCGAGGATGAGGCGAGGGAGCAGCTTCTGCTGGAACTTGGAGTATTCGCCCGCGAGCCGGTGTCCGAGGATGAACACGAGCGTGCGGTCAACTACCTGGCAGGCCAGGCGCTGGTGTCACGCCAGAGCACATCGGCGATGCTGGGCGAGCTGGTGGATGCATTCCTGCTGGGCGGAAGCCTGGACGAGATCGAGCGCCCTGACGCGGGCTATCGCCGGGTGAGCCGGGAGGATGTGCTGCGGGTAGCCGGCGCGTTCGGCGACGGCTCGAGGGCAGAAGGAGTTGTGCGAGGAAAGTCATGACCACGCCCATGCCATTCCTGCTGGCTGGCAGGCTCGCCACCGGTGCTGCCGAGTGGCGCATCACCAATCCCTTCGATGACAGCGAAGTGGGCCGGGTAAGCGTTGCATCCCGCGCGCAGGTCGAGGAGGCGGTGACGCGCGCTGCCGAAGCGGCACCGGCGGCGCGGCAGATGCCGTCCCACGCGCGGGCAGAAGTGCTGCTTCGCATTCGTGAAGGGCTCATGGACATGAAGGACGAGCTGATCCGCACGATGGCGGCCGAGGCGGGGAAGCCGGTGACCGCCGCGCGAGCCGAGGTCGAGCGGCTGTTCAACACCCTGAGGGATGGCGCGGAAGAGGCGCGGCGGGTCCCCGCCGAGCTGCTGCCACTCGATGCGGTGCCGGCGGGCGCGGGCCGGTTCGGGCTGGTGCGGCGGTTCCCGCTCTCGGTGGTCTCGGGGATCGTGCCCTTCAACTTTCCGCTGAACCTGCTGGCCCACAAGCTGGCGCCGGCCATCGCGTGCGGCGCCAGCATTGTCATCAAGCCGCCACCGCAGGACCCGATCACGCCCATGATGCTGGCCCGGGTGGTGGCGGGAGCCGGGTACCCCGAGGGCGCGGTGAGCATCCTTCCGTGCGAGGTCGAGGACGCCGCGCCGATGCTGGATGATCCACGGGTGCGCATGATTTCCTTCACGGGGTCGGCCAAGGCAGGATGGGCAATCAGGAAACAGGCGGAGAGGAAGCGCGTGGTGCTGGAGCTTGGTGGCAATGCCGCCGTGATCGTCGCAGCCGATGCCGACGTGGAGCGGGCCGCGAGCCGTGCGGCCGCCGGCGGGTATTCATTCGCCGGTCAGTCGTGCATCTCGGTGCAGCGGATACTGGTGCACCGGTCGCTGCTGGGGCGATTCGTCGAGCGGTTCGTGGAACGGGTCGGCGCACTCAAGGTGGGAGATCCGCTCGATGAGCGCACCGATGTCGGGCCCGTCATTGACGAGGCCAACGCCCGCCGAGCCGAGAGCTGGATCAGGGAGGCCCTGGATGGCGGTGCCCGGGCCGTGCTGGGTGGCGGACGACGGGGAACGGTGGTGGAGCCGACGGTGCTGCTCAATACGACGAGCGAAATGAAGGTGAACGCCGAGGAAGTGTTCGCCCCTGTGACGACCGTCCGGCCATTCGACTCGCTGGCGGAAGCGCTGGCGGAGGCCAACGCTACCCGTTACGGGCTGCAGGCGGGACTTTTCACCAGCGACGTCAACTCGGCGCTCGCTGCATGGGAGGAGCTGGATGTGGGTGGGATCATCGTGAACGACATTCCCAGCTGGCGGGTGGACCAGATGCCGTACGGAGGAGTTAAGGACTCGGGCCAGGGCCGGGAAGGAGTGCGGTACGCCATCGAGGAGATGACCGAGCCGCGCCTGCTCGTGATTGGCCCGCGCGAACCGGACGCATGACAGGAGGAACCGCATGAGCAAGGTCAATGACATCCCCGACGAGGCCACGCTGCGTGAGCGGCTGGGGGAAGAGCGGTATCACATAGTGCGCGAGCAAGGCACCGAGCGGGCGTTCACGGGCAAGTACTGGGACCACCACGACGATGGCATGTATCGCTGTGCAGTCTGCGGCGAACCGCTGTTCCGGTCGGAGGCAAAGTTCGAGTCGGGCACCGGCTGGCCCAGCTTCACCGAGCCTGCCAGCGTGGAGGCAGTGGGCACCAGTCCTGATGACCGGCTGATGATGCAGCGTACCGAGGTGCACTGCGAACGGTGCAAGGCGCACCTGGGTCACGTCTTTCCTGACGGTCCGGGTCCGTCGGGCCTTCGCTACTGCGTCAACTCGGCTTCGCTCCAGTTCGAGCCCCGGAACAGGCGGGAATGACCGGGCTGGCGGTTGCCGACAACGATGCCGACCTGACGAATGAAACTGCACGGGCGCGAGCACTGGTGCTGGAGCATGGTTGGAATGCCACCTCGTTCCAGATCGTGAATCCTGGCTTCCGCCACTGGTTCTCGCGGGACGGGGACGCAGTGGCCGGACTGGTGGATTATGCAGGGGTGTGGGTGGTGGCTGGCGCACCGGTGACAGCGGCAGACAGGCTCGAGGCAGTGACGGCGGAGCTCGAGGCCGATGCGGACCAGGCCGGCCGTCAGGTATGCTACTTCGGTGCCGAGGCCCGGCTGGAAGAGGTGGGACGCAGGAGCGGCAGGCACACGCTGGTCCTGCTGGGTGCCCAGCCGGTCTGGGATCCGCTGGGATGGCCGGAGCGCCCGCGACGGGTGGCATCGCTCCGGGCTCAGCTGCACCGGGCGCGGAACAAGCGCGTCGAGGTGGGTGAGTGGCCGCCCGAGCAGGCCCATTCGAATCAGGCGCTGCGGCGATGCCTTGCCCAGTGGCTGGCAACCCGGGGACTGCCGCCGCTGCACTTTCTGGTCGAGCCCTCAACGTTGTCCCGGCTTGCAGCACGGCGGGTGTTCGTGGCCCAGCGCGCAGGAGTGCCGGTCGCATTCCTGGTGGCCTCCCCCGTGCCGGCCCGACAGGGCTGGCTGGTGGAACAGTGCGTGCGCGGCGATGGCGCGGTGAATGGCACGACCGACCTGCTGGTGGACGCCGCGATGCGGGCGTTTGCAGATGACGGGTCGAGATTCGCCACGCTCGGCCTGGCGCCGCTCTCGCGCCGTGCTGACGGCGCCCTCGACAATTCGCCGCTCTGGCTTCGGGTTGCACTGGGATGGGTACGAGCACACGGTAGGCGGTTCTACAACTTCGATGGCCTCGACCAGTTCAAGGCCCGGCTGAGACCGGATCGCTGGGACCCCGTCTATGCCATCGTTGACCGGCCTTCTTTCAGGCCACGCGCGCTCTGGGCCATTGCGGGCGCGTTCAGTGGCGGGTCGCCGCTGCGCACCATTGCGGGCGGACTGGCGCGGGCGGTGCGCTGGGAACTTCGGGGGGCATAGGGCATAGGGCATAGGGCATAGGGCATAGGGCGTAGGGCATAGGGCTTAGGGCTTAGGGCCCCACGCCCCTATGCCCCCTGCCTGACCATGAGGTTTCGATGCGATGGACCGTAGCAGACACGCTCAGTGCGATCCGGATTCCGCTGGCGGTCGCCTTCCTGGTCTGGGACGATGCGACAGCGCGGCTGATGCTGCTGGCCGCCGCGGCCGCGAGCGACCTGCTTGACGGTACCATCGCGCGCCGGTTCGGCGCTTCGCGCCTGGGGACGGTCATCGATCCAGTGGCCGACAAGCTGTTCATGGCATCGGCCTTCCTGGTGGTGCTTCTTTCGGGGAGGCTGGAGCCGTTCGAGATCGTGGGAGTGCTGCTGCGAGACATTGTAGCGAGCATGGCTTTTCTCGTCACAGCGGTATCGGGCAAGGCAGCGGCCATACCGGCCCGTCTGGGCGGCAAGGCGGTGACTGTGGGGCAGGTGCTGACGCTGGCCGCGTTCCTCCTGAATTCGGCTTACCTCCGTCCCATGGCATGGGCGACCGCGGCGGTGGCATTGTACGCGATCTGGGATTACCAGAAAGCAGCATCGGGGCAGGCGAAACGACTTTGAACCGGAACAGCGTGAACGGGAACAGCAACTGCATGAAGGGGGTATCATGGCGGGACCGACCGTAGCGGGCAGCGTGACCTGGGATGGAGGGCAGCGCTTCGAGGGAACGAGCGGTGAGCTCTCCATGGGCTTCGACGGCCGGAGCACGGCGGCGCCGAGTCCGATGCAGGCGCTGCTGCTGTCGGGCGCGTCGTGCACCGGCATCGACGTAGTGCTGATCCTGGAGAAGATGCGGATAAACCTGCGATCGCTCCGGATCGAATGCCGGGGCGAACGACGGGAGGAGCATCCCCGGCGCTTCGTGACAATGCACTACACCTTCACCGCCGCGGGTGACGGCCTGGACCGGGACAAGCTGGAGCGGGCGGTGGAGCTTTCGGTGGACAAGTACTGTTCGGTACTGGCGTCGCTTGCGCCCGATATCGGGGTGACGCATGAGACGCGGGTTGAGAGTCAATAGTTGAGAGTTCCGGCCATCCGTCCACCCGCCTGTCCGTCAGTTCTAGGAGCGGCTGCATGCCTGCTGCTGGCCGTCGCTCCGCTCAACGGCCAGGCATTTTTCGAACTGGGTGCCCAGGGCGTGGTGCTGGCGCGGGACCCGGCGCTGCTTGCCGGCGGGGTCCATGGAGCGGTTCGCACCACCCTGCGAACCCGCTTCATGGCAACGCTGAGCGGCGGTTCGCTGGACGGCGACCTGGTCGGACGGGTAGAGGGGCTGGGACACTTCCTGCTCAATCCACTCGATCCCTCGGGCGTAGGTCTCTACGGCGGCGGCGGCCTCGGCCTGGAGTTCCTGGAGGGCAATCGGGGCTACATCGTGCTGCTGCTGGGACTGGAAGGGTCCCCGGGAGGCCGGTCGGGATGGTTTCTCGAAGGAGGATGGGGCGGAGGCCCCCGGCTCAGCGCCGGCTGGCGCTGGCGATTCCGACCCGAGGGCTGGCCCCGACGGCGGTAGGCCGGCGCCAGGCCCGGAAACAGAAACGCCCCGGAGCGATAGCCCCGAGGCGTTCAGCTTGATTGAGCGGCTTCAGACGCTGCCGACGGGCTCTGCCCGACGCACCGGCTGGCAGTATCGCTCACCCAGCGTCCGCAATTCCGTGAGATGCTCGTCCGAGAGATCCTCATAACGGTCCGTCAGATACCCCATGGTATCGTCGAACCAGTCCTTCTGGTGCTCAGGGAGGGCATCGATCACGCCACAGCGAAGAATGTGGCTGAACAGCTCGTCCCGCGCCTGGTCGAACGCGCTGGGAGAGGCCTGCGGAAATGCACGCCGAGTCTTCTTCTTGCTCATGCACCGTCCTTTTGAGGTGAGTCTTGCTGACCCTTAAGTATAAACGGGTTGCACCTTTTGGTGCAATCGGGCTTGACGCTTCAAAGTCGAGTCGTGCCATGTACATTACCCCGCTTCGCAAGGAGCGGACCGCCCCGGGTGGCAGGACATGTCGCCTGACCGGCGTACGTTTCAGGTAGCACCGGTCCTCAACAGGAATGACAATCATGGCGCAGGCGCAGAGACACGCGAAGGCCCAGAAAAAGGGCGGCAATTCAGGCTTCTACTGGATTCTCGGGGCCGTCGCCATCGTCGGCGCGGGGTTGCTGGTATGGCAGATGCGCCGGGGCGGCGCGGTCAGCATCCCGGCCAATGTCCAGGTGCTCGCGTCTGATACCGCCGGATTCCGCGGATACACCCTGGGCAGCGACTCCGCACCGGTCACAGTGGTTGAGTACGGCGACTACCAGTGTCCCGGCTGCGCCACCTTCAGCCTGGTCACGATGCCCGACGTGAAGACGCGCTTGATAGACGCCGGGCGAATCAAGTGGGTATACCGTGACTTTCCCCTGGACGAGATCCATCCCAGCGCGCGAATCTCGGCGCACGCCGCCGCCTGCGCCCATGAACAGGGAAAGTTCTGGCCGGTGCACAGCCTGATCTTCCAGGGCCAGCGCGACTGGTCGCTGGGCAACGCGACCCGGGTGCTCCGGGGCTACGCCGAGGCTGCGGGAGCGGACGTTGCTGCATATGACCAGTGCATGGAATCGGCCCGGTATGCGGGGCGCATCGAGGCCAGCAAACAGGAGGGAGTCCGTCTGGGCGTGCGGAGCACTCCTTCGTTCCTGATTGGTGACCGGCTGTACGAGAACATGAACTATGACACGATGCGGAGGCTGGTGGACTCGGCGATCGCGGCACAGCCGGCCTCATGAAGCTGCGCATGGGCTCGGCACTGCTGAGCCTGTCCGGAATCTTCGTCGCGGCGTACCTCTGGCTCTACAAGCAAGGGCGCATCGGCTCCATCATATGCGGCACTGGCGGCTGTGAGACGGTCCAGTTTTCCCGCTGGAGCGAGTTCTTCGGGATCGACGTCGCGCTGATCGGCATGGTGGGCTACGTCGTTCTTCTCATCGTGGCGCTGGCCGGGGTGCAGCGGCCGGCGTCGCGCTGGCCCAGCCAGTGGCTGGCGTTCCTGGCCGGCGGCGGGGTGCTGTTCGCCGGCTACCTCACCTGGCTCGAGCTGTTCGTCATCCACGCCATCTGCCGCTGGTGCGTCGGGTCGGCCGTAATAGTCACCCTGATATTCATCCTGGCCCTGCTGGACCTGCGCCGCCGGCCCGCACCGGAGGGAGCTGCATGAGCGCCGACGCCGGACACCATCCCCAGCCGAAGAACCGGAAGGAGCTCGCGCTCCTCGCCCTGGGGGCGCTGGGGATTGTGTACGGTGACATCGGCACCAGCCCGCTGTATGCGCTGAAGGAGGCCTACACTGGCCACTGGAGCGTGGCGCCGACGCACGACCACATTCTCGGGGTGATGTCGCTCATCTTCTGGGCCATCAACTTCGTGGTGAGCTTCAAGTACATCGGGTTCGTGCTCCGGGCCGACAACAAGGGTGAAGGCGGCATCCTTTCGCTCCTGGCGCTTGTCCGACCGAGGACCGGGGCATCTCGCGGGCATGCAGTGCTTCTGGCGCTGGGGCTGTTTGGGGCGGCGCTGCTCTATGGTGACGGCGTGATCACGCCAGCGATCTCGGTGCTGGGAGCGGTGGAGGGGCTGACGGTAAAGCAGGCCGCGCCCTGGCTCGAGCCTTACGTGCTGTGGATTGCCGTGGCGATCATCGCCGGACTGTTCTGGGTCCAGAAGCACGGCACCGAGAAGGTGGGTCGGATCTTCGGGCCAGTTACCGCCATCTGGTTCATCAGCATCGCGCTTCTGGGCATGCGGGGCATCCTGATGAACCCCGCTGTTCTGGCAGCGGCCAACCCGCTGTACGCGGTGCGGTTCTTCATCCACGATGGCGCCACCGCTCTGCTGGTGCTGAGCGCGGTAGTGCTGACCATCACCGGCGGAGAGGCGCTCTACGCCGACATGGGTCACTTCGGCCGGCGGCCGATCAGGCTGGCGTGGTGGGCAATGGTGCTCCCGGCCCTGCTGCTCAATTACTTCGGCCAGAGCGCCCTCCTCCTCGCCGATCCCACCGCCGCCAACAACCCTTTCTACAACCTGGTGCCGGGTCCGCTTCTCTACCCCATGATCGCGATCGCGACGGCTGCGGCGTGCATTGCCTCGCAGGCCCTGATCTCGGGTGCGTTCTCACTGACCCAGCAGGCGGTGCAACTGGGCTTCAGTCCCCGTGTGACGATTGTCCATACCTCGAGCACGGCGCGGGGCCAGATCTACATCCCGGAAGTGAACAAGGCACTGGGAGTGGCGTGTGTGCTGCTGGTGCTTTCGTTCCGC
Organism: uncultured Gemmatimonadota bacterium; assembly: GCA_946479805.1. The sequence continues at coordinate 19,454 of CAMLHP010000016.1, forward strand.
TCGTCCACCAACCTGGCGGGAGCGTACGGCATCGCGGTGACCGGCACCATGCTGGTCACGTCCCTGCTGTTCTACCGTGTGGCCATTGACCGGTTTCACTGGGCCCGGTGGAAAGCGGCGCTGCTGCTGGGGCTGTTCCTCCTGGTGGACATCACCTTCCTGGTGGCCAACCTGCCCAAGATCCCGATGGGCGGATGGTTCCCGCTGGCGGTGGCGGCCGGTGTGTACCTTCTGATGACCACCTGGAAGAAGGGCCGCGCCCGGCTGGCGCAGATCAACCGCGACGTGAGCCTGCCGCTGCCGGCGTTTATCGAAGACATTGGGCAGAAGCCGCCGGTCCGGGTACCGGGCGTGGCCGTGTTCCTGACGTCAGCGCCCGGGATGGCGCCGCCGGTCCTGCTTCATCACCTCAAGCACAACAAGGTGCTGCACCAGAAGGTGATCATGCTGTCGGCGCTCACCCAGGAGGTGCCGTTCGTGGACGAGGACGAACGGCTGGAATGTCACGAGATGGGGCAGGGGTTCTGGCAGGTGGTGGTGCGAACCGGGTTCATGGAGACTCCGGACATTCCCGCGGTGCTGCGGCGTCTCGACGACGCTGACATCAAGGAGTCACCAGGCACGGTGGGCGTGATGCAGACCTCATTCTTCCTGGGGAGGGAGACCCTCCTGCCCATGACCCGCAAGAAGGGCAAGCGGCTCCCGCCCGAGGCCCGCTTCATGAGCACCTGGCGGAAGAAGCTTTTCATCGTAATGACCCGCAACGCGCGCTCGGCCACGGCGTTCTTCGGCCTGCCACCCAATCGGGTGGTGGAGCTGGGGGCGCAAATCCAAATCTAGATGCGAGCTTCGAGCCGCGAGCTTCGAGGTGAAGCCCCTTGTAGCTCGAAGCTCGAAGCTTCAGCTCTCCAACTCTTCGTACTTCTCTTTCAGCGCCGCCACCACGTTGGGATCGGCAAGTGTCGTCGTGTCGCCCAGGGCGCGGCCTTCCGCGATGTCCTTGAGCAGGCGGCGCATGATCTTGCCGCTCCGGGTCTTGGGCAGGTCGGCAGAGAAGATCACGTCGTCAGGCTTGGCGATGGCTCCGATTTTCTTCGCCACATGCTCCCGCAACTCGCCCTTGAGCTGGTCGGAAGATTCACGGCCGTCCTTGAGGGTGACGAACGCGGAAAGCGCCTGGCCCTTCAACTCGTGTGCCTTTCCCACCACGGCGGCCTCGGCCACTGACGGATGGTCCACCAGCGCGCTTTCGACTTCCATGGTACCGATGCGGTGGCCGGCCACATTGAGCACGTCGTCCACCCGTCCCAGCACCCACCAGTAGCCATCGTCGTCCAGCTTGGCGCCGTCGCCTGCGAAGTAGCGGCCCGGGAACCTGCTCCAGTAGGTCTGCCGATAGCGCTCGTCGTCGCCATAGATGGTGCGCAGCATCCCCGGCCATGGTTCCGCGATGGTCAGGAACCCCCCGCCCTTCTGGATAACCTGGCCCGCGGTGTCCACCAATTCGGCCTTGATCCCGGGGAAGGGCACCGTGGCTGACCCCGGCTTGGTTTCAGTGATGCCGGGCAGCGGCGTGATCATGATCCCGCCGGTTTCGGTCTGCCACCAGGTATCCACGATGGGGCAGCGGTTGCCGCCAATGTGCTCGCGGTACCACATCCACGCCTCGGGATTGATCGGCTCGCCCACCGACCCCAGCAGCCGGAGCCGGCTCAGGTCGTGTCCTGCCGGATGCTCGGCTCCCCACTTCATGAATGCGCGGATTGCGGTGGGCGCGGTGTAGAAGACGGTCACGCGGTGCTTCTCGACCAGGTCCCAGAATCGGTCACGCCGGGGCCAGTCGGGCGCGCCCTCGTACATGACGACAGTCGCGCCGATGGCCATCGGGCCATAGACGACGTAGGAATGCCCCGTGACCCACCCGATGTCGGCGGTGCACCAGAAGATGTCGTCGTCCTTGAGGTCGAAGACGTACCGGGTAGTCGCTGCCGCCTGGGTCAGGTAGCCGCCGGTGGTGTGGACGATACCCTTCGGCTTCCCGGTGGTACCGGACGTATAAAGGATGAAGAGCAGGTCTTCGCTGTCCATCGGCTCGGCGGCGGCGGCGGCAGGATGCCCTGCAACGGCCTCATGCCACCAATGGTCACGGCCGGTTTGCATCACCGCATTGCCGATGCTGTCGCCGTCTGCATGGCGCCGCACCACCAGCACATGCCGGATCGACGGGCAGTCCGCCAGTGCCTCGTCGGCGAACTGCTTGAGCGGCACCACTCCGCCTCGGCGATAGCCGCCGTCAGCCGTGATGAGCACGACTGCCTCAGCGTCGTTGATCCTGTCGCGCAGCGACTCGGCACTGAACCCGCCGAAGACCACCGAATGCACGGCGCCTATCCGGGCGCAGGCCAGCATCGCCACAGCGGCCTCGGGGATCAGCGGCAGGTAGATGGCTACCCGGTCGCCCTTGGCGACGCCAAGGCCCCGGAGCGCATTGGCGGCGCGGCCCACCTCTTCGGCCAGCTGTCGGTAGGTCAGCGTGCGCTGCTCGCCGGGCTCGCCCTCCCAGATCAGCGCCGTACGGCCGCCGCGTCCGGCCGCGACATGGCGGTCGAGACAGTTGACCGCGGCGTTAAGCTTCCCGCCTACGAACCATTTGGCATGAGGTTCCTGCCATTCCAGCACAGTTCGCCAGGGCTGGATCCAGTCGAGCTTCCGAGCCTGGTCGGCCCAGAAGTCCAGGCTGTCGGAGCCGGCGGCGTAGATGCCTGGCTGGGCGTTGGCGGCGGCGCTGAATTCCGGTGACGGCGGAAAGCGGCGGTCCTCGGCCAGCAGGGTATCGATCTGGTTGTTCTGTTTGGTCATGGCGACGAATGAAGAGGGACACGGAAGCTAGTGCGAATCTCCAATTCCTGCCGCAGGGTGCCACGTGCCCGGCTGCAACTTCTTTCGCCTCCCGACCCAAGGTCATTTCCGGCCAAGGAGTTAGCTCCGTGGCACCGGACTGGCCCCTGCAGCAGGTGCGGCCGCATCAGCGGTCGCAGACTTTCTGATCTGCCCGACAAGAGCACACCCGGAGTAATCCGGGGCCGCAAAACTAGAGGTCCTGTGTCCGCGCTTCTGCGGGCGTCCAGGATAGCTCGGTGCCGAAGGTAGACCGGCCGCGCACACAGCAGTTCGCGCGAAGCTTTTGTCAGGCGTGGGAGAGACCGTGAAGGCCACGCAGATGGAAGCGCGCGAGCTTCGCGCCCCGGCAGTGCTGGGGCTCGACACGCGGACCGAAGTCCTCCAGGCGGCAGCCGAGCTGGTTGCCTCGCTGACGCCAGGCTCAGGCCGCCTGGTGGTCGACCTGACGGGGACCCGTAACGTGGATTCAGCCGGACTGGGCGTCCTGATGCTGATCCAGCGACAGGCGGCCACCCACCGCATCCCGGTGGTGCTCCGCCACCCCAACGACGAACTCCGATTTCTCCTGACCCTTACCCGGCTCGAGGACCTGTTCGAGCTCGAGGGCGCCAGCCGCTGACGGGTGGACGATGCCGATTCTTTCGATTAACGTTGCAAGGTGGTTTTCGCCGGCGGCAGCACCCGTCCGGCCCCGTCGATCGATAGTTTCTCGCCCCCGGGCGATGAGCGCAATGGAATATGGGACAGCCCGTCGGCACGTCCTCATCGTGGAGGATGAGGGTGTGCTCCGGTCACAATACGAGCGGTTCTTCCGCCCCCGGTACGCGCTGAGCTTCGCGGCCACCGGAGCGGAGGCGCTGGCCCTGCTCAATGACGCCGAGGACACCGACCTGCTGGTCCTTGACATGCAGCTTCCGGATACCGACGGGGTGGCGCTGCTGCGCGAGATCCGGGATGCGCATCCGGAGCTTCCGGTCATAATCACCACGGCCTATCTCAGCATCGAGCCACAGCTGCGGCTGCTGGACGTCGCCTATCAGGATTACATCGTGAAGCCATTCCGACTGGAAGAGCTCGGCGCTCGCATTGATGCGGCCCTCTGAGGGGCCACTCCTCGTAGCGGAACACCTCTCGCGCAATTTCGGCGCACGTCACGCCATTCAGGACATTTCATTCGAGCTGCACCCCGGTGAGACGGTGGTGCTGGCCGGCCCCAACGGCGCTGGCAAGACAACGCTGCTTCGCTGCCTTGCCGGGCTGTCGCGCCCCACGTCGGGTACGGTGCGCTTCCCCGGCTCGCCTTCCGGTGATCCCCGCCGCCAGGTGGGGATGGTATCACACCAGACCCTGTTCTACGACGACCTGTCGCTGCTCGAGAACCTGGCCTTCGCGGCGGCGCTGCATGGCGTGGGCGATCCGCATGCCGCAGCCGAGCGGGCGCTGGCCGAAGCCGGCCTGGGCGGCCGCCGGGACGAATCGCCGCGGTCGCTATCCCGGGGACTGGCCCAGCGAGCGACCATTGCCCGGGCGCTGCTGCACCAGCCCGCCGTGCTCCTGCTGGACGAACCGTTCACCGGCCTCGACCACGAGGCGGCGGCCCGGCTGGGCCAGATCGTGCGGACCGGAGCCGGCCAAGGGCGCGCCACGCTGCTGGTCACCCATCAGCTGCGCGACGCATGGTCGCTCGCGAGCCGGGCAATCCTGCTGCGCGATGGCAGGGTGATCGCCGACCAGGCTGCCTCGGGCGACCCCGACGCATTCCTCGCTGGAGCGGCGCCGGCGCATGGGTGAGATGCTGCGGGTGGCGCTGCTGGTGGCGGCCAAGGACCTTCGCGCCGAGCTGAAGAGCCGCACCGCGATCGTGGCGGCGGTCTCCTTCGCGGCGATGGTCCTGATGATCTTCATCTTTGCGCGAGACTCGACTCGGCTGTCGCCGGTGGACCTGCTGCCGAGCGCGCTGTGGATTACCTATGCGTTCGCCGCCACCACCGCACTCCACCGGGCATTTGCGCTGGAGAAGGAGAACGGTGCGCTCGACCTGTTGCGGCTGGCACCGGTGGCATCAGAGGCGATCTTCTTCGGAAAGTTCTTCGCCAACCTGGTCGTGGTGCTGGCGGTTGCGGCCGTGACACTGCCGCTGGCGGTGCTGTTCTTCAACGCGGACGTCAGCGGCATCGTCGGACCGCTGGTCGCGGTGACCCTGCTGGCCACGCCCGGGTTCGTGGCAGTGGGCACGGTGGTGGGCGCCGTGTCGGCCCGGACCCGTTTCGCCGAACTGATGTTGCCGCTGCTGCTGCTGCCGTTCCTGCTGCCGCCGCTCATCGGAGGAGTGCAGGTGACGGCCCGGTTGCTGGCCGACAGGCCGTTGAGCGAAGTGGCGGGGTGGCTTAGGTTACTCGCCGTCCATGACCTTGTCTTCGTGACGGTGTGCGCACTGCTGTTCCCCTCGGTGGTGGAAGAATGAGCGTCGACCCCTATCGCTCCCTGACCCGGCGCGGGCTGCTCCTGTCGGGTGCGGCTCTGCTGATGCTGGCAGGCATCTGGGTCCTGATATTTGCCGCCACTCCCATCGAACGCTCTCAGGGAATTGCCCAGAAGATCTTCTACCTGCACGTGCCGGCGGCATGGTGCGCGCTGCTGGGCTTTTCGGTGGTCGGGATTGTCTCGCTGCTGTACCTGTGGCTCAAGGACCCGCGGCTGGACCTGTTCGCGGCCTCTGCCGCCGAGGTAGGCGTGCTGTTCAGCGTGGTGATGCTGACGTCGGGCCCCCTCTGGGCCCGCCCGGTTTGGGGCACCTGGTGGCAGTGGGATGCCCGGCTGAGCCTGACCCTGCTGCTGTTCTTTCTCTTTCTGGGCTACCTCTCGCTCCGCTCGGCGGTGCAGGATCCGGCCGAACGCGCCCGCTTCAGCGCGGTGATCGCGCTGCTGGGTCTGGTGCTGGTGCCGTTCGTCCACCTCAGCGTCTACCTCTTCCGCACCATCCATCCCTTGCCGGTGGTGCTCAAGCCGAGCGCGCCGAGCCTGCCGGGGAGCATGCTGACTCCGCTGCTGCTCTCGCTGCTGGTCCATACGCTGCTGTTTGCAGGACTGGTGCTGGCGCGCTATGGCCGCGCCCGCGCCGCGGTCCGGGAGCAGGATCATGGCTGACCTCCCCTCCGGCACCGGGTACGCGATCGCAGCCTATGCGATAGCAGCAGCTCTATACGTCGGGTACTGGATAAGACTGAATAGACGGTAGAAGAGGTAGAAGGGGTAGAAGAGGTAGAAGGGGTAGAAGAGGTAGAAGAGATACCTCTTCTACCTCTTCTACCCCTTCTACCTCCCCTACTTGCTCTCCGCCGTCTTGT
>CAMLHP010000017.1 GCA_946479805.1 uncultured Gemmatimonadota bacterium
GCACCCGCCGCACCCGCCGCACCCGCCGCACCCGCCGCACCCGCCGCACCCGCCGCACTCGCCGCACCCGCCGCACCCGCCGCACCCGCCGATGCGTGCAGGGGCGCCAGGAGCGCCACGGGCACCGTGCAGATGAGAGGAACCATGAATCCAGTTGGACTTGGCCGGCCAGGTATTTGTCTGCTGCTGTTCTGGGCAACCGTCAGTTGCGCCAGCGAGCGGAAGCAACTTCCCAGTAGCGTCCCCATGTTGGAAATTGAAGTAGTCCAGACCTTCCCCAGCTGGGTGCGCGCAGCACAAGCACGTACGGGACGTACTCTTTCGGACACCTCTCCGATACCCGTGGCCGCAATTCGCGCAGTCGGAGCCGACAGCGCGGGTCGAGTATACGTGCTCGATGCCGCTGCTCGACGGGTCCTGGTTTTCGATTCCACCGGGTCCGATCAAGGGGTCATCGGAGGCGGATATGGTGAGGGTCCAGGGCAATTTCAGCACCCTGGTGACATGCACGTGAGCGCGTCGGGTGAGCTGCTTGTGACGGATATCGGATGGCATCGCGTAACATGGTTTGATACTTCCGGATCGGTCACGTCGACTTTCGCTTTCGGCATGGGCATTCCGACCACGGCGATTCTTCACGATTCCACGATTCTCGTAAAGCGCAATGCCTCTCCCCGCACGGACTCGCTCGTACTTCGCACCACCCTCGGTGGCGAGGTGACTGGTGCCTTCCGTGTTGGAGACACTCACCAGCGCGCTATGGCAGAGGCCGGTCCGCTTGGAGTGCTGACAACTACTTCAGCTGGCACGCCGATCTTTGTGACTCCCTATCCGGCCAGATGGGTCGCCCTTGCTCCGGAGGCTCATTGGCTCGGCCACGACTTGTTGCCTGACCTAGCTACCGAGCATGCGGCGACACCCGGCACGGAGGTGCCGCTCAGCTACTTGCAAACGGCGGTGCTGGGTGCGGCCTGCCCCGATCTTGGCGAGTGTCTGCTCACGGTACTTCGTATGACAGATCCAAGCGACCCGAACAACTCCGGATACGATACTTGGGCCTATCTCATTGATAGTACCGGCAGCATCCGCGCCGGAGCACAACTGGAGGACGTTTCCGGGATCTGGCGCGCGCCGGGCATGCGCCGTCTCTTTCTGGCGGTAACCGAGCCTGAGCCACATGTGGCGTTGGCAGAGTACTCGATCACGGCAAGTGCTTCCGCACAATAACGGATATGATGCCACACGTGAAAGGTCGCGTGGTCCTCTATATCGGCGCCGTCTTGCTTGGCGCCGGAGTGGCACAGCTACTGAGAGGTGTAACTGGTCACATTGATGCTGGAAGCGCACAAGCTCCGGCCATGAGCGTCAATGCATCTTACCTGTTCCTCGCCTCAGGAGAGGCCGCACGGCTTGCGACACTTCCTGCGATTCGAAGTGGTGAGCAAGTGCTTATCGGAGTCTTCTCGGACGGCTGTGTCGCGTGCAGCGGACAGATTGACGCATTTCTGGACGCTGCGCGCCTGGGGACAGGTTCGACCGCGAGAGTCATGGTGGTGCTCGTCACAGATTCTGTCGGACCGATTGACGACCGAGTTGCCTCTCGGGAGTTTGGACGAAGCTGGAATGATACCGACGTAGACTTCTTTCGCGCAGACAGAAGTATGGCTCGCTCTTGGGGCATAAAGGAGTATCCTGCGCTAATCAGCTTGGTGCGCAATCCGGAGATGCGCCAGGAGTTCCTTGGAGCGGGCCCGGAGTTCTTGGCCGCCCTGGCCAGATAGGGTCGCTCAATCAGCGACCCAAGCAGTCTCGTTTCCTATTCTCAAGGAGGCATGCCATGAAACCGGAGTACTTGCGCACGGCGGCCATCTGCTTGTTGCTCTTTGTCGGAGCGCTGTTTGGTACGAGGGCTGCCAGTGCCGCAGACGAACATCCCTGCGGAGCACCGAACAACGATGTATGCACGTACGAGTCGAACGGCTGTGATACTGGAGAGATCTGTGTGCACTTGAAGTGTAAAGTTGGCAGTGAGGTTTGCCCGACTGGCAGCGTGGAGTTCACCGAGTGCTGGCGCTGCAAGTCCGGCTCCTGACAAGCCTATCGCCCGCACTCCTCGTTTGGGGTGCGGGCTCGGAGCATCTCATGCGACCGGTCGCTTCTTGAGCCATGCCTAGAACTGGTGTCAAGCTGATCCTGCTAGCCGCATCGCTGCTAGTAGGCTGGGCGACCGCGCGCTACTTGGCTTCGTCGGACGCAGCCCCGGAGCTGGCCATCGCGATGGATCTGGATTTCAAGGCCGTGCTTGCTGGACGCGAATCCTTGACTGTTCGTGAATTCTTGGGTGATGTGCGCCCCGCGCTGCTTTACATCGCACCTAGTTCCGATACTACTGTACCGTCGTCAATTGCGCTTATCGCGCGAGCCGCTTGCGCTGATTCGGTCGTCGTCCGCCTACTGTGGGCAGACTCAGGCCGTCAGTCTCGCTCTTCATTGAGATACCCGTGCGACCGGGCAGCAAGCGACCAGAACGCTTGGGAGGGAGGAGTGGCGCATCGTATCGTTCTGCGGTGGAGTGCAAGAGAGCTGCCGATTGCATTGCAGCTCGATAGCCTCGATTCCGTACAGTTTATGGCGAGCGGGCCGCTGGCCGCGGCTCAGTACAGGGCGGTGATGTGGCGCCGTCCTCCGGCGGCAGCACGATAGGGACTCCCAGTCGACTCAGCAGACCTATGCAGGTACCGTCAGATTCTGCTGGCTCCGCACCTATTCGTGCCGTATCGCCTCGATCGGTGACAGCCGCGCCGCGCGCAACGCCGGATACGCCCCGAACGCGAGCCCGGTAACCACCGAGACGGCGGCTGCCACCAGCAAGGTGTTCAGGCTGAGGCCGGCGTAGATGAATGCGCCGGCCTTGGCGCGCATGATGGCCGTCGCGGCGTAGGCGCCGCCGATGCCGAGCGCGGCGCCCAGGATGCTGCCCACGGCAGAGATAGCGACCGACTCGGCAAGGAACTGCGCCAGCAGGTCCCCGTGGCTCGCTCCGGTGGCCTTCCGGATGCCGATTTCGCGGGTGCGTTCGGTGACCGACGCCAGCAGCACGTTCATGATGCCAATCCCGCCCACCAGCAGTGCGATCCCGGCGAAGGTACCCATCGCCAGCTTGAAGATGAGAATCCCTTGCTGCACCTGCTCTATGCGCGCCGCGCTGTAGGTCCTGACTTCTGCGGCGCCACCGCGCTCAGCCAGCCACGACTCTGCCTCTGCCCGCACCGTGTCCACGTCCTCCACATCGCGCACCCGCACCAGCATCCTGGCGGCGCGCGCCGAGCTGGCACGCGCAAGAGCCACATCCTGAGTGGTGAACGGCACCACAGCCCGGAGACTTCGCGCTGCCGGACCCTCCTGGCGGCGCTCGACACCTATCACCTCGAACGATTCTTCTCCCAATTGAATCGGGCGCCCGACCACTCTTGCCGGTGCCACCGAATCGAGCGCACCGGCAAGGGTCCACGAGATCATCGCCACTCGGCCCGAATCACGAACCGCGCTCTCGTCAAAGGCAGCGCCTGCCGCGAGCGAGTCGATAGTCCGCTCGAACATCTCGGGCGTGACGGCGGCCACGATGACACCCCGGAGCGAATCGCCGGCTGCGACGCGTGCACCGCCGGTGGCGGCTATGCCGACAGCGGCGCTGCTGCCCAGCCGCGCCTGCAGGGCCTCCCGGTCTGCCAGGTCGAACCGGGCGAAGTCGGTGCGCGGCACCGAGACGCCGTCCACCACGTCAACCTCGGTCGGCTGCACCAGGATCGACTGGACATCGGTGGTGCGGGACACCTGTTCGCGGGCAAAGCGCTCGAGCCCGTCGCCGATCGACAGCACCGCCACCAGCGACGCCATGCCCATCACAATTCCAAGCGTGGACAGCAGGGTGCGCAGCGGATTGGAGCGGAGGGTGGAAAGCGCCACCCCCAGCGCGGCGGAGCTGAGCGAGAACACGCGTGACCTCGTTGGAGAACGGGGCCTGTACGGAGTCGGGAAGAAGCGGGTTTCAGCCGGCACAACAAGCCGGTGAACGAGTTACGGCCTTCACGCCGCTCGTGCCAATTTCTCCCCTCCGCTTTCACGCGCGCAGGTACGGATGGCATCCTGCCAGGCGGGGCGCGCGTGGCGACCGCTTCGGGGAGAAATCGGCATTCGCGGCGTCGAGGACCGGAGCAGAAGTCAGCCGGCGGCCGAAATCGATCCATGCAACGCGGCGTGGAACCCTACCCACCAGCAATCCAGCCGTCCAGCCGCCCTATATTCCCACCCATGCCACAACCTGACACCACCATCCGCGCACTGCTGCGCCACGCCATCGACTACGCTGGGCTGTTCCCCCCGGCGCAGCTCGACATGGCGGGCGCGGTTGAGCGATTTGCGCAGTACCGCGCGGCGCCCGACGCCTGGGCGCTGGGCCGATTTATCGTTACCTCCGGCCGCCTGGACGAGTTCGAGGGCGCCGCTGCATCCCTGTTGCCCCGCGAGCACGACTCCGAGCCGTGGCCCATTGCCATGCTCAGCGGGCGCGATGCGGCACACGATGCCGAACTGATCTTCAACTTCAATGAGCGGCATGCGAAGGCCGCGCCCGGGCGTGCGGTGATCGACACGCTGGAATCGCGCGCAACCGACCTCGCGGAACTGGAGTTGCGCGTGCGATCGGCGCCGGCGGGCGTCACGGTGTATGTCGAGCTGCCGTGGGACAGCGACCCGGCCAACGCCATCGCCGCGCTCGCAAACCTCGAAGCCCGCGCCAAGATCCGCACCGGCGGCACCACCGCCGACGCGTTTCCACCGCCTGACGCCCTCGCCCGATTCATCCGCCTGTGCGTGGACCAGGCGGTCCCCTTCAAGGCCACCGCCGGGCTGCATCATCCCCTGCGCGCCGAGCACCCGCTGACCTACGAGAGCGGCAGCGCCGAGGGCACCATGTACGGGCACCTCAACCTGCTGGTAGCTGCCGCGCTGGCCGACCAGGGGCTGTCGCTGGAAGAACTGGAGGCAGTGCTGGTCGAGCGCGACCTCCAGGCATTCACCTTCAATGACGATGGAATCCGCTGGCGCAACTTCCACGCGGATCGTGCCGCCATCGACAGGGTCCGCAGCCGGGTGGCGATATCGTTCGGCTCCTGTTCCTTCACCGAGCCGCTGGAAGACCTCCGCGCGCTGGGATTGCTCTGAAATGAGAATCGAGATCAACGAGACCCACGACCCGTCGCTGGAGAGCTGGATTGAATCGGCCAACGACCCGGCGACCGATTTCCCGCTGCAGAATCTTCCCTTCGGTGTGTTTCGCCGGAAGCGGGGCACCGAGCCGCCACGGGTGGGCGTCGCCATAGGAGACAGGATCCTCGATGTTGCCGTGGCGCACCGCCACTGGGGGCTGGGTGAGGGTGGAGCGGCGTGTGAATCTCCCACGCTCAATACGCTGATGGCCCTGGGTGCGCCGGCCTGGAGCGAACTCAGGCGCGCGCTGCAGTCGCTGCTGGGGAGGAAAGGCCTGATGGCCACCGCAGCGCGCGAGTATTCCACCGAACTGCTGGTGCCGCAGGACCAGGCCGAGCTGCTCCTTCCCGCGGAGATCGGCGACTACACCGACTTCTACGCATCGGTGCATCACGCGACCAACGTGGGTGCGATGTTCCGGCCCGACAATCCGCTGCTTCCCAACTACAAGTGGGTACCCATCGGCTATCACGGCCGTGCGTCATCCATAGTGGTGTCGGGCACCCGGGTGCGGCGCCCCGCGGGGCAGAGGAAGGCGCCCGATGCAGCCGAACCCACGTTCGGCCCCTCGCGCCAGCTGGATTACGAGCTCGAGCTGGGCGCGTTCGTGGGACCGGGCAATCCTTTGGGTGAGACGATTCCCCTGGCTGACGCGGAGTCCCGCATCTTCGGCGTCTGCCTGGTCAACGACTGGTCCGCCCGCGACGTCCAGGCATGGGAATACCAGCCGCTGGGACCGTTCCTCGCCAAGAGCTTCGCCACCACGATCGCGCCCTGGGTAGTGACGCTCGAGGCTCTTGCCCCATTTCGGGTGCCCGCGTTCAAGCGCGATCCCGGAGATCCGATGCCGCTTCCTCACCTGGCTGATGCTGACAACGAGTCCCATGGCGGTCTCGCCCTGACGCTGGAAGCGTGGCTCCGGAGCGAGGCGATGCGGGCCGCCGACACCGAGGCTGTCCGGATCTCTCGCGGCAGCTTCACTGACATGTACTGGACGCTGGGCCAGATGCTGACGCACCACACCAGCAACGGCTGCAACCTCCGGCCGGGCGACCTGTTCGCCAGCGGCACCGTCAGCGGCGCCACCCCCGACAGCCGCGGCTGCCTGCTGGAACTGACCCGTCGCGGCAAGGAGCCGCTGACCCTCCCTGACGGCGAGACCCGGAGCTTCCTCGAGGACGGCGACGAGGTGACCCTGGCCGGCTGGGCCGAGCGCGAGGGATACCGCAGAGTGGGCCTGGGGAGGTGCACCGGGCGGATTCTGCCTACCGGTGCCGGTCTCCAGCCAGGGGATGGAACGAGCGCCACGTCGATACGTAGGGAAGAATCATGAGGTCGACAAAGCGCTCGACCGCCTGAGGGAAGCCCATCCGGGTCCGGAACTCGGAGGACGTGATTCCCAGCATGGTGCGCAGGTGGCGGCCGAAGCTCTGGGGCGAGGAATAGTCGAGCCGGTAGGCCACGTCCGCGATGGAGAGCCCCTGGCTCTCGAAGAGATGGGCAGCATGGAGCAGCCGCACCGACGCGAGGTAGTTCTTGGGACTGGGCAACTCGGCGCGGGCGAAGCGCGACATCAGCGTGCTGGGCGTTACGTCCAGCATCTCGGCGAAACGGCGCACCGTCGGTGTATCAGGCGCTACCCGGATGAGCGTCTCCAGAAAGAGCAGCGCGTCGGGCGGGATTTCCCCCAGGGCGCCGAAGGTGGCACCCTGGATCCGGGACACTGCCCGGCTGGCCGGCTGGGCCACCAATTGGCGAAGGTTGGCCCAGCCCACGGGCGAGGAAACATCGACAACCTGCCGAACTCCGGACGCGCCAAACGCAAGCAGCATCTCGGAGGCGGCAGCATCATGCTGGGAGAGCAGCGCGAGAGTCGGTACGCCGGGGAAGTCTCGCACCAGGCTGCGCACCGCATCCACCTGCTCACGTCCGCAGCGGTGCACTGAGACCAGCACGGCGTCCACCGGTCGCTCGCGCACCACCGTGGCGGCATCGCGCACCGAGTCACGATGGACCAGCGAGAACACCCCGCCGGCCGCTGCCTCGATGCGCTGGCGCTCGGATGAGGTGAGCACAGCGGCCACGGTGATGGCACCATTGGTGTAATGCATTTGTCGGCCGCCTGCGGGAGTGACGCGGCCAACGTACGCCCGCACCTTCAACCGTGGCTCAACCGCCCGGCAGTACCGGTTGCATTGCGGCGGTACGGGAAGCAACGTTTCGCCGGCCAGCCGCATCCAACATGGGGCTCTGCGGAGTACCGTTCCACCTTCAGGCGGGCTGACCGTCAGGAATATCCGTGACCGACGAAGCCGACGACCTGCTCCAGCGCCTGACCCGGGCACTCGGCGTCCAGTACCGCGTTGAGCGGGAGCTGGGACGTGGCGGCATGGGCGTGGTGTTCCAGGGGACCGACGTGGCGCTGGATCGCCCCGTCGCCATCAAGGTCATCCATCCGGAACTGGCCGGCCACGAGACCCTCGCGCGCCGGTTCCTCTCCGAAGCCCGCACCATCGCCCGGCTGCGCCATCCCAACATCGTTACGGTGCACGCTGCCGGCACCGGCGAAGGGCTGCTGTACTACGTAATGGACCAGGTGCCAGGCGAAACTCTCCGCGCCCGCCTGATGCGCGAGCGCCAGCTGCCGGCCCCCGAAGCAGCTCGCATCGCCTCCGACATCGCGGCGGCGCTCGACGCCGCCAGCCACGCCGGGGTCGTCCATCGGGACGTGAAGCCCGAGAACGTGCTGCTCGACAGCGGCTCGGGCCGCGCCCTGCTGGCCGACTTCGGGATCGCCCGGGTGCTGCAGCAGGTGGATACCAGCGAGCGCACTGCCAGTGGCGTGGCTGTCGGCACTCCTGCCTACATGAGCCCCGAGCAGGCGGCGGGCGAGGAAGTGGACTCCAGAAGCGACCTCTACTCGCTGGGCGTGGTGACTTTCGAGATGCTGGCGGGGGTCCCGCCATTCGAGGGACCCAACCGGGTGGTGGTGTCGCGTCACATCGCCGAACCGGCGCCGCCGGTGAAGAAGTTCCGCCCAGACACCCCGGAGCCGCTCGCGCGCGCCATCGCCCATGCGCTGGAGAAGAGCCCGTCGCAGCGGTGGCAGTCGGGCGAGGACTTCCGGCGCGCCGTTGCCGGCGAGATCGCGCCTCCACGCAAGCGCAAGGCGCGGACGCTGGCGATGGTGGGCGGACTGGGTGTTGTGCTGCTGGCGGCGCTTGGCGTGAGCCTGAGCGGGCGCTCCAATGGCCCACCCGACGGCGTCGATCCCCGGCATTCGCTGCTGGTGCTTCCATTCGACAACCTCCGCAATGATTCGTCGGTCGCATGGCTCGGCACCGGCAGCGTCAGCATCCTGACGATGAGCCTGGCACAGTGGAACGACCTCCAGCTGGTGGACGCTGACCGGGTGCATGACCTGCTCGAGAAGCACGAAGTCGCTGAAGGCGAAACCATCGGCCGGGACGAGGCTCGCACCATCGCGCGCGACGCCGGGGTGTGGACCGTGGCGCTGGGGCGGTTCGAGCGGGTGGGCGATTCTCTCAGGGTGGTGGCGACTCTCTACGACGTGGCGTCGGGGGCCGCGCTGGAGACGGCAGAGGCTTCGGGAGAGGCGCTCTCGGATCCGCGGCCGCTCTATGATGAGCTCGCCTTCCAGCTGCTGGACCTGGCCGGCGCGCCGGCACAGGGTCGCACGGCCCTGACCCAGGCAACCACCGGATCGCTCGAGGCCTACCGCGCCTACCTGCAGGGAGTCGAGGCGCTCAACCATTGGGACCTGGTTGCGGCCGAGCGGGCGCTTCGCCAGGCAACCCGCACCGACAGTACCTTCGGGCTGGCATACTACAAGTTTGCGCTGACCCGCGGCTGGATGGTCGGAGCGATGGATTCGGTGAGCAGCAATGCGATGGCGCGGGCGGTGGCGTTCAGCACCAGGCTGCCGCTGCATGAGCGCAAGATCATTGCGGCATATCGCGCATTCCTGGAGGGAGACTTCACCACCGCGCGCAATCTTTACCTCGAGTTGCTGGCACGGGACTCGAGCGACAGCGAGGCCTGGTACGGCCTGGGCGAAGCGTGGTTCCATGACGATGCGGGGCTCGACTCGATGCCCGGAAACATGACCCAGGCGCTGCGCGCCTTCCGCCGGACCCTGGCCCTGGAGCCCGACTACGTGCTGGCGTACGAGCACATCGAGCAGATGCTCAACAACGCCGCGCGGGAAGGCGCGTCGATAGCGCTGCTGGCCAACGACTCGTTTGCGCTGGCGCGCACTGCCACTCGTGCGAACGATTCGACGGGGCGCGCGCGCAACGCCGAGCGGGCGCGCACGACCGCGGTCAACCTGGCCCAGTCCTGGGTGGCGACCCAGCCGACCGCGCCACGGGCACATGGTGCGCTGGTTGATGCGCTGGTCGGGTCGCAGCAGTTCGACGGCGCCATCTCGGAGATCGAGCGCTACCGCGCCGTAACGACGACGCATCCCGAGGCGCCGTTCATAGAGGCCCAGGTGCATTTCGCCGCTGGACGGGTGGAAGAGGCGGCGGAACTGCTCCGCGCGGCGCTCGATTCCACGGGGCCCGAGGACTTCCGTCCGCTGGCCAGCACCCCGGCGGTGTTCGGGGATGTCGCGTCGGCCGCGAACGTCTTTGCCTACCAAGGAGACCTTGCCTCCGCGGCGCGTTCCATCGAATTGGCCGAGCGGGTGCGCGCGGAGGTCTATCCCTACATCGGGGAGATGACTGGCGGCGGCCCCAACTGGAGCCGGACCGCGCTGGGTGAGCTGTACGCCGCATCGGGAGCTCCCGGATCGGCCATGCGACGGGTGTGGCAGAGCGCAGCAGAGGCCGCACGCGAAGCTCCCGAGGAGCGCCGTGAACCGCTGCTCAACAGCGGCGCCGCCGCGGCGATCGGGCTCTTCACCGGCCTCAACATGGATACGTCCGCCATCGTGGAGTTCGCGGCACTCGGCAAGCAGAAGCTCCCCTCGGAAGTCCGGGCGCTGCTGGCCCTGTCCGGGCCCGAGATCACGCGGGCCGATTCAGCCGCAGCACGGGCAGCCCTTTCCGAGGCGGATTCAGGGCAGGGCATGATGCAGAAGTACGTGGTTTACCGCCGGCCGCTCGCGGCCCAGGCCTGGGCCGCGCTGGGAGAGTACGATACGGCGCTTGCGCTGCTGGACGGCTACGAGCCGGGAATGCTGCGCACCAACAGCTTCGATCCTCGCTGGGCGATGCTGGGGCGGGTGCGGCTGCTCCGAGCGGCGCTGCTTCATCGGGTGGGGCGAACCACTGAGGCCCGCACCGAGTACGAGCGGGTGCTGGAGCAGTGGAAGAACGCGGACGAGTCGCTGCAGGGATACGTGAGATACGCGCGAGAGGGGCTCGCGGGATTATCAGGGGTCAGGGGTTGAGCTGCGGCAGACGAGGTAGAAGAGGTAGAAGAGGGTGGGGGCTGGCTGCAGTGGTTATATTTATGGCGGGTTGGGCGTGATGATCGCCGGGTGCGAAAGCGCCTGGAGGAAAGTCCGAGCTCCCAAGGGCAGGCTGCCAGGTAACGCCTGGGCGCCGAAAGGCGACGGACAGGGCCACAGAAAACAGACCGCCCGGCGGGCAACCGCCGGGCAAGGGTGAAAAGGTGGGGTAAGAGCCCACCGCACTACCGGTAACGGTAGTGGCACGGTAACCCCCAGCTGGAGCAAGGCCAAATAAGCGGCGAGGTGCGGCCCGCACCGCAGAGCCGCGGGTAGGCTGCAAGAGACGGCCGGCAACGGCCGTCCCAGACAGATGATCATCCCTCCGCTTCGGCGGGCGGAACAGAACTCGGCTTATGGCCTGACCCAATGGGCCCCCGAATCGGGGGCCCATGTTCGTTCCAGAATTGGACCCTATACGTTCCAGCGTCATATTTCGTACTTTTCCAGACCCTTTTCCCGAGTTGCGCATGTTGCCGAGTCCCGTAATCGCCGCCGTTACCGCCGCCGCCCTCGTGGCTTCGCCAACGAGCGCCGTGGAGACCCTGCGCTACCAGATCCACCAGCAGATGGACCAGGTGGTCGATCTGTCCGCCATGGGCCAGTCCGAGCAGGTCTTGTCTGCGGGCTACGATGTGTTCGTCACGCTCAACGTGACGGACAGCGCGGGCGGCCGAGCTGTCAGTGCAGCAGTGGATTCCGTCGTGCCCGGCGCCGGTGCCGACAACCCGGCGATGGCCGGCCTGCTCAATGCCTTCAAGGGCCTCAGTGGCAGCGGTTTCGTGAACGCAGATGGCAAAGCCGAGGGCTTTGTAGACGTGGACTCGGCCAGGGGATCGCAGCTGCGCGCCCTGGTGGATGGGCTTTTTCCCAAGCTGAAGGCGGGCGCCAAGCCGGGTGACAGCTGGGCTGACACCGTCAACACGACAGACACCTCCTCGACCGGCATCACCACCCGAAACTCGGTGACCAACCACGTCGCCGCGGAGGGAGAGGGCGGTACGCTCAAGGTATCGTCGAAGTCCGCTTATTCCGTGTCGGGTGTGGTTCAGGGCGGGTTGCCGCTCGAGGGCCGCGGCAATACCACGAGCGAGATGCATGTGGCATCGAGCGGCTGGGTGGTGAGCGCAAAGTCGGATGATCAGTCCGACCTGCTGGTTGCCCCTCCCGGAGCAGGCCCGATTCCGATCTCCAACCAGATGGCCAGCACAATCACGATGCTGCGATGACGGCAGTTCGGTCCCTCGCACTGACGCTGGGTCTCGCGGGCTGTGCCAGCTCGGCACCGCCTGTGAGGCCCCTGCCGCCTCCCACGGGCGCGGTGACCCCGGCGCCCGACACGGCAGCGCCTGCCAGCCGCCCGGGCACCGGCAATGTGGTGCAGCTCAGCCCCAGCCGCACCGCGCGGTACCAGGTGCTGATGAACGACACCATGGCGTTCGCGATGCCGAGCGGGGATTCGGTAATCCAGTACACGGCCATCACGGCGTGGCTGGGACAGGCATCGGAGCCGGCCGACAGCGGCTTCCGGCTGACCTTCGTCCTGGATTCGATCCTGGCGTCGGCCCAGCTGCCGGTGCCACCTCCCCTGCTGGACAGCGCCCGGGGGACGATGTGGTCGATCCGTGTGACCTCCAACGGGCATGTGGATTCCCTGAGCGTGGATCGTACCAACCTGCTGGCGGGCAGGGTGGAAACCCTGATCCGGTTCCTGGTGCCGTCGCTTCCCATGGGCGGCGTGGCAACTGGAGCGGTGTGGACCGACACGACGATGGCCGGGCTCGGGGGACCGAACTCGACGGTCGAGGAAGTGTCCCGGATGAGCTGGATCGCAACCGGGCCGCAGGTGCGCGGCGCCCGCACCGCGCTGGTGCTGTCGGGCCGGGGAACCTTCACCCAGCAGGGCTCGGTAACCGAGTTCGGCCAGCAGCGCGACATCAACACCCAGGGTGAACGGGTCACGACCGTGTACCTGGGCACCGATGGAGTGCCGGCAGGTTTCGAGTCCTCGGAAGCGTCACTGGTCCGGGTCACGGTGCCATCGGTGGGGCAGACGGTAGAAGGACGTCAGCGGGGCACCGCGCGCGCAATCCTGCTTCACTGACCCGCGGGACCGGTGCGGATTGTCCGGCGGATACTGCTCGGCCTGTCAGCCGCCTCACTGATCTTTGTGGGGTGGCTGTTTGCTGTCTGGCCCCCGCCTGTCTGGTACGCAACCCACTTCCCGTCCGAAACCTCCTTCATGCGGATGCGGGAACGGCTGCCGATTGCGTCGCTTGACCATCCGTATCGGCCGGTGCCCCTCGACAGCGTTTCGCCCCAGTTCATCACCGCGGTCATCCGGGCTGAGGACAACCGGTTCCGGAGTCACGGCGGCCTGGATTTCGTGGAGATCCGGAGGGCATTGGGCTACCCGAGGGACGAGTTCAGCTGGACCAGCGGCCGTGACTGGAGATCATTGTTCGAGGCGCTGCCGGGAGCGTGGAAGCGGCGGGACCGGCTGCGCGGTGCAAGCACCATCTCGCAGCAGCTGGCCAAGAACCTGTACCTGTCACCGTCCCGGAACCCGCTTCGCAAGGTGAAGGAAGCGGTCACCGCCTACCGGCTGGAGTGGGCGCTGGGAAAGGACAGGTTGCTGGAGCTCTATGTGAACGTGGTGGAGCTGGGCCCCGGCATCTGGGGGGTTCGCGACGCCAGCCAGGAGTACTTCGGCCGGCCGCCCTCACAGCTCACACGGAACCAGGCGGCGGCGCTGGCAGCGACCCTGCCATTTCCGCTGTCATCCAATCCGGCCCACCGGCCCGGCCGCATGCGAGCTCGCCAGGCTCTCATTCTGCGACGAATGCGAGGCGAGTGGGTCGAGGTACCGCGCGAGACCGAGGAATTGCCGAAGGCCCCCGAAGTGATCGAGCCGGCCCCGGGTCATCTGTCACTGCCGCCCGGGCTGGAACAGCCAATTCTTGAAGACAGGGAATAGCTGCCACTTCTGGAGGTGCTTCATGTCCGGACAGAAACAGGATGTCTTGACCGATATTGACTCAGAGCGGCGGTCCGGCTCGTCGTGGTGGAACCACGTTCCTGCCATGACCGTGGCCGCGGCGGTTGGAGCTGGCGTGGCGTTGCTGGTGGCTACCGAGCGCGGTCGCCAGGCGACGCGAGATGTGTCCCGCAAGGTGCGGGATCTCGACCTGCCCAACCGGGCCAGTTCGCTGGGGTCAGCCGCCGTGGAGGGTTACGAGATGGTCCGCCACGGGCGGCGGCGCAAGTCGAACGGCGCGCTCTACGCCACGCTGGGTACCGTGGCAGGGGCAGTGTTCGCGGCGGCAATGGCGCCGGAGAGCACCCGCAAGGCCCGCAACTGGGCCAGCAACACCATCGACGACTTCCGGCACAACGCGTCGGCCAGGTGGAGCGAGCATCGCGCCGCCAGGCGCAACCGGGTCACCCCCAGCACGGCCGACGCGCTGAGGAGACTGGAGGATGTATCGATGGAGAACGGGTACCCGGAAGAAGCCGGGAAGGGGCAGGAAGGGCGGTAGGGCGGTAGGGCGGTAGGGCGGCACGAACTTGCCGCCCTACCGCCTTATGGTCAGTCTACCAGCCTGAGTGGCATTACCAGCGCCAGATAGCTGGCCGGATCGTCCCAGCCCACCGGCTCGCAGGTTGCGGCGCGTTCGGGAGCCTTGAACGTGAAGCGCACCTCGTCGGTGGGCATGAACTTCAGGATCTCGAGCATGTACGCCGCGTTGAAGCCGATCTCCAGCGGATCCCCATCATAGCTCACCGTGACCTCCTCCTGGGCCTCGCCCAGGTCGGGGGTCTGCACCGACAGCTTGCAGGAGCCGTTGGCGAACGCCAGCCGGATCCTGTGGGTCTGGTCGCTGGCGACGATGCTCATGCGCCTGAGGGCCGCAGCGATGGCAGCCTTGTCGGCGGTGGCCACCTTGTCGTTCTCCCGGGGGATTACCTGCTCGTAGTTCGGGTAGGGTCCATCGATCAGCCGGGTGAAGATCTGGGTCGAGCCGGTCCGGAAGGCGAGGTGATTTTCGCTCCGCGCGATCTCCACATCCTCGTCGGAACCAAAGAGCCGGCGGATCTGCTCCAGTGCCTTGGGCGGCACGATGAGGTCCGCCTGGGCGCCGCCGCCCGCGGTGGCAGGCACATCCATCTTGGCCAGCCGGTGGCCATTGGTGGCCACCATCCGCATCCGCTCAGGCCGGAGCTCCCACAACACGCCGTTGAGGATGGGTCGGCTTTCCTCGGTGCTGGCGGCGAATGCAACGTGGGAGATCAGTTTCTGGAGGTCCCCAGACGTCGCCCGCCACGCCTTGTCGAACTTGACTGCCGGAAAGGCGGGAAACTCTTCCCGGGGGAGTCCCAGCAGCTTGAAGCGCGACCGGCCGCACTCGATGGACACCCTCTGCTCACCCGACCCGGTTATCCGGATCGAGGCGCTGGGCAGCTCGCGCACGATCTCGACCAGCTTCCGGGCTGGCAGGGTGATGGCGCCTTCCTGGTCGACCGATGCGCTGACTGTCGTGCTCACCGACACGTCGAGGTCAGTGCCCGAGAGCCGGATCCCGTCCTTGCCAGCCTCGAGCAGGATATTCGAGAGGACCGGAAGCGTCGTCTTCGACGGCACCGCTGCCGCGACGGCGATGAGTCCTTCCTGCAGTTGCTCGCGCGTGATCGAGAACTTCATGCTTCTCCTCGGGATGCTCTGATTAATACTACTTCACCAATTTAAGAGATATAGCAGTAGTAGTAGAGAGCCGGGAAATGTGGACCGGCGGCACAACTCCCACGCACTGCAATCGCTCCGGCGTCGCGTTCGTGTTGGACCTCAGTGGGGGATGGGGACTACCGGCCCCGCGAACCCCCGAAAATCCCCGCCATCCAGATTACCTACATCACTGATTATCAACGCGTGGAATAAAATGTGGGACGCTCAGCCAGCTGTCACCACTTCGTGCCTTGCATGCTCCACGCGCTCGCGGAAAGTGCGATCGCGCTGCATCTGTCGCTGCACCTTGTCGACACTGTGAATCACTGTCGAGTGGTCGCGGCCGCCGAACGCCTGGCCGATTTCCACAAGCTGCATCTGGAGCACCTCGCGCGCGAGGTACATCGCTATCTGGCGCGGAACCGTCAGCGTCTTGATCCGGGCCTTGCTCCGAAGCCCCTCGGGTGTGACTCCCCAGCGGCGGGCGACGACTTCCTGCACCCGCGAGATTGTCGGGCGCGCTTCGGGTTCGACCTCGTCGTCATCGGTCCGGATCTTGTCGGCCAGGGCCTCGCGGGCCAGCTCGATCGATATCTCGCGGTGCTTGAGCGACGCGTAGAGCAGCATCTTGATGATGCAGCCCTCGAGTTCGCGCACACTGGTCCGGACGTGCTCGGCGATGAACCGCAGCACGTCGTCCGGGATGGTGAGCTCGAGGTGGTCCTGCTCCTGTTTCTTCCGCAGGATGGCAATCCGGTGCTCGAGATCGGGCTGGCCCACGTCCGCCACCATGCCCCACTCGAAGCGGCTCACCAGCCGGGCCTCGAGGTTCGGGATTTCCTTGGGCGGCCGGTCGGAGGTAAGCACGATCTGCTTGCCCGCTTCATACAGCGCATTGAAGGTGTGGAAGAACTCCTCCTGGGTCATCTCCTTGCCTTCAAGGAAATGGACGTCGTCCACCAGGAAGAGGTCCACGTCGCTCCGGTAGCGCCGCCGGAACTCCGGCATGGTACGGCTGTGGATGCTCTCGATGACCTCGTTGATGAACTGCTCGGCGCCGACATACAGTACCCGGGTCTCCGGGTTGTTCTCCAGGACCTTGTGGGCGATGGCCTGCATCAGGTGGGTCTTGCCGAGCCCGGTGGCACCGTAGATGAAGAGCGGGTTGTAGGTCTTGCCCGGGGCCGAAGCCACAGCGTGGGCGGCGGCGGCGGCCAGCTCGTTGGACTTGCCAATGACGAACTGGGCGAAGCCGTAGCGCTCGTTGAGCGGCTGGCTGCTGGGATTGACCGGCACCCGGGGCGGCGTGACCACCGCGGGCGATGGGGCAACGAAGAAGTCCATCTGGGGCCGCCGCTGGCGGTCCTCCTGGACCCGGAACACCAGCGTCACCGGCTCGCCCAGCACCTCCTCTGCAATGCGGGCCAGCACCGGAGCATGCTTGGACTCATTCCACTCAACGGCGAATTGATCGGGCGCGCCGACCACCAGGCGGCCATCATTGTACTCGATGGCTTCCGTCGGTTCGAGCCAGGTGCGAATCGTATGATCGGGTAGATCGCGCTTGGCGGAATCGAGAATTCGCTTCCACGCGTCCCGGGCGGACTGCTGCATCTACACTCGAAAAAGCTGAGGGTTGTTCCAAGGGCGAGGGATGTTACGGGCCGGGTGTGGAAAAGTCAAATGGCTGCGCACGATGGTTACGCGGCAAGCCGAGAGACGGATAGACGGACAGTCGGATAGTCGGACGAAGGACCTCGAAAGTGATGGCGTCGGCAGGAAATCAGCCGGAACCCCTATCTGTCCATCCGCCTGTCCGTCTACCCGTCCCACCTCCACGGCTTGCCCAAAGTCCCGTTGGTGTATAGCTTTCCGGGCTCACTGGAGGAAGCGTTTCATGAAGCCGTCGTACCGTCCGCGCAACAAGCGCCGGATTGCCAAGCATGGATTCCGCGCCCGCATGGCCACCCGCTGGGGCCGCGAGGTGCTCTCGCGCCGCCGCAAGAAGGGTCGCAAGCGGCTGACTGTCTCGCTTCCGTCGAAGCACGGGAGCGCCTGACGGACGGCGAGCGCCTCGGGCGGGCCAACCGGCTCGCGCGGGCCGCTGATGTCCGTCACTGCCTCGCTCGGGGGCGGCGCCGGCGGACGGAACATCTGGAAATGATCTGGGCTGACAACTTGACGGGCCACCCGCGCATGGGTCTCATCGTTCCGAAGTATGGAACCAGCGCGGTGGCCCGCAATCGTTTGAGGAGGCGGCTCCGGGAGATCTGGCGGCGGGACGTACTGCCCCAGTCCCCGGCCTGGGACCTGGTGATCCGGGCCCGGCGGGAGGCCTATGGCCAGCCGTTCGCCGAACTGCGCCGGCAGGTTCTGGGCTGGCGCGACGCCGTGACTCCTGTCAGGTGAAGCCCGGTGCCGTCGCTGTCACATCTGCCGCGCCGCGCGCTGATGCTCCTCATCCGGGGCTATCAGGTCACCATCTCGGCCGCGCTGCCGCCCTCCTGCAGATTTCACCCCTCGTGCTCGCACTACGCAGTCGAGGCGCTCAGCCGGTACGGGGTGCTGAAGGGAGGCTGGCTGTCGCTGCGCCGGCTGGCCCGCTGCCATCCGTGGAATCCCGGCGGGCCCGATCCCGTTCCCTGAACCCGTGAACTGACGCCCCATGGACCGACGCTTTGCCTGGGCGATCATGCTGATCATGGTGATCGCGCTCGCCCCGACATTCCTGATCAAGCGCCCGCCCGCCAGGAACGCCCCCGCCACGGCAGACACCTTGTCGCTGGATACGGGAGCCGCCGGGCAAATTCCAGCGCCACCTTCAGGCGAATCGCTGCCCACCACTCGAGACCCGAGACTCGAGACTCGAGACTCTCTCGCGACTCGTGACTCGACCCTCGCGACTCCCGAGCAGCTGGTCAGCATCAGCGCGCCGCTCTACACCTGGCAGGTGAGCACCAGGGGCGCCCGCCTGGTCGGCGTCGAGCTCAATGACTATCGCACCCTGGCCCGGGGCGACTCGGGCAACGCCCAGCTGGTCCGCCGGGGCGACGGGCTGTTCGGGCTGGCACTGGCCAGCGGCCGCGACACCATGGACTTCCGGGACTGGCACTTCACCCCCAGCGCCACTGCGCTCACCGTCAATGGCCCCACGCCGCTCACGCTCTCGGCCCAGCGGGGCGGCACCTCCATCCAGCTGACCTACACTTTCCATCCCGACTATCAGGTCGAGGTGGCAGGCTCCGTTACCGGGGTCCAGCCCCAAGGCGCGTCGCTGCTGGTGTCACTGGGCAGCGGGCTCCACAACACCGAGACCGACACTGCGCTCAACGCCCGGTCCTACGCCATCGTCACAATGTCGGACGACGTGGAGCGCACCGATTTCCGGTCGTTCGATGCCGGCGAGACCAAGGTCCTGAGCGGTCCCTTCGCGTGGGCAGCGGTCAAGTCGATGTAC
Source organism: uncultured Gemmatimonadota bacterium (assembly GCA_946479805.1). Next base: position 18,925 of record CAMLHP010000017.1, read on the forward strand.
TTCGTTGCCAGCCTGTTCGCGGTGGATTCTGCGGGGCAGGCGCCCCGGATCAGCGGTGTGACTGCAGTGGCGCCCCTGATGACCGGCAAGATGGAGGATACGGTACGGGTGGCCGCGGTGCTCCCGGTGCCTGCCAGCGGCAACTTCTCCTGGCGCAGCTATGTCGGGCCCATGGAATACGACCGCCTGGGCCAGATGGGCCACGAGTTCGACGATGTGAACCCATATGGCTGGCCCGGTTTCCGGACCATGGTCCGGTTCTTCGCGGTCCCTGTGCGATGGCTGCTGGTGCAGATGCACGAGCAGCTCAACCTCGCCTACGGCGTGGTGCTGGTGCTGTTCGGGATAGTGGTGCGGGTGCTCCTGTGGCCGCTCAACCAGAAGGCGATGCGCGCCAACATGAGGATGCAGGAGATCCAGCCCCACCTGAAGGCGGCGCAGGAGCGGTACAAGGACCAGCCCCAGATGCTGCAGCAGGAGATGTTCCGGCTCTACAAGGAACACGGCGCCAACCCGCTGAGCGGGTGCTGGCCGATGCTGCTGCCCATGCCGGTGCTGTTCGCGCTGTTCTTCGTCTTCCAGAACGCGATCGAGCTCCGGGGACAGCCATTCCTCTGGCTGCCGGACCTCGCGCGCCCTGATCCGCTCTACGTAATCCCGGTGGTGATGGGGCTCTCGATGTACGTTCTGAGCAAGGTGGGCCAGATCGGAATGGAGCCCAACCCCCAGATGAAGATGATGCTGTACGTGATGCCGGTCATGATGACGGTGCTCTTCCTCAACTTCGCGTCGGGGCTCAACCTGTACTACGCGGTCAGCAACATCGCCAGCATCCCCCAGCAGTGGCTGCTCTCGCGGGAGCGCAGGAAGCGGGTGGCGTCGGCGATCGTGAACGTGAAGACCAAGTCGGGGAAGTAGCCGGGGACATATGCTGGGGGACGTGATCGTCGCACTCGCCACGCCGCCAGGACGCTCGGCGCTGGCGATAGTGCGGCTGGCGGGCCCGGGTGCATTCGAGGTTGCTGCCCGGGTGGTGCGGGGGTTCCGGCCTGAGCCCCGTCTCGCCCAGCTCGCCACCTTCCACGACGCCAATAGCCACCCGATAGACCGCGGGCTCTATACTGCGTTTCCCGCGCCGGCCAGCTATTCCGGTGAGGACACGGTCGAGTTCAGCTGCCATGGCGGGCTGGTGGCTCCCGAGCGGCTGCTGGCAGCTCTCATCACCGCTGGCGCTCGGCAGGCGGCAGCCGGGGAATTCACCCGCCGAGCGGTGCTCAATGGCCGGATGGACCTGGTGCAGGCAGAAGCAGTGGGCGATCTCATAGACGCGACCGCACCGGCGCAGGCGCGGGCCGCGCTGGGCCAGCTCGAGGGGAACCTCTCCCGCCGCATTCTCGATCTCCGCAACTCACTCCTCGACCTCAGCGGTCTTCTCAGTTACGAAATCGACTTCCCCGATGAAGACGACGGGCCGGTAGCGCCGGAACGCATCGAGTCCCAGCTGGCGCAGACCTGCGCCAGAATTGACGCGCTGCTGCGCACCGCACCCGAGGGCACCAGGCTCCGGGAAGGCGCTCTGGTGGTACTGGCCGGCCGGCCAAATGCGGGCAAGTCATCGCTGTTCAATGCGCTGCTCGGCTCGGATCGCGCCATAGTGACCGAGATTCCGGGGACCACCAGGGACGCGATCGAGGCCCAGGTGTCGTTTCTGGGCTGGCCCGTCCGTCTGGTCGATACCGCCGGAATTCGCGACACCAGTGATCGTGTCGAGGCGCTGGGGGTGGCGGTGAGCAGACAGTGGCTGGACAGCGCGGACCTTGTAGTGGAGTGCGTGGATGAGTCACAAGTCGCAAGTCACAAGTCGCTAGACGTCCCGCGAGACTTGCGACTCGAGACTCGCGACTCGCGACTCGTCGTCCATACCAAGTCCGACTTGACCGGGCGGTCAGACGGCATCTCGGTGGTGACGGGACAGGGATTGGCGGAGCTGAGGAAGGCGGTGGCGGACCGGCTCTTCGGCAGCCGGGTGCAGCTGGCCGATCTCGAGCCGCTGCTCACCCGCACCCGGCACAGGGTGGCGCTGGAGCGGGCCCGCTCGGAGCTGGGGGAGGCCAGAACACAACTCGTGGCAGCGGCAGGCGACGCGGTGCTGTGTGCGCACCATGTTCGCCAGGCGATGCTGGCACTCGACGAACTGATAGGACTAGTGGACGTGGAGGAAGTGCTGGGGCGGGTGTTCAGCGAGTTCTGCGTCGGGAAATAGGCCGCCGCCCCAAGGCGGCGGATAGTTCAGCCCGCTGCCATTTCGCGGGCGCGGGTCTCCCATTCAAATATTTCCTGGGCCGAAGCGCGGAGTGCCTCGCGGATCCCGCGTGCGCTCACCATCGGCTCTGCCATTCTCCATCCCAGGTAATAGCCACCCCGTTCGGGCACGACCCGACCCTGCACCAGACGGGCGGCGGGGCTCATCCCGCCCGTCAGGTACCGCAGGCGGAGGCCCAGCCCGGCGAGGTCGAGTTCGTGCTCGGTGGTGCGGCGGAGGAATGACTCCATTTCGCGGAGCCGCTGATACTGCCGGCGCGGGTAGCCGAAGTAGTCGGCTTCGCGGCAGCCGGGCACGACGGCCTGCGATGCGTGCACGGCGAGACCCTCGTTGACCATCAGCTCTCGCAGCGTCGCCCGGCTTCCGGTGAGCCAGAAGTCGTAGTAGCCGGCGTTCGCGGCAACCAGGCGGCGCATCTCGCTCCGGCTGTCAGGAGAAGTGTAGCGAACAGCGTGCGCCAGCTCGTGCGCCACCCAGAGGGGGATCCTCTCGGGCGACAGCCCCATTCCGTAGCTCTGGGCGTTGGGCCGGCCGGTGAAGTGCTCGATGCAGATGAAGGCGGCGCCGCGGCCATTCAGCACCAGCTCGCCGGCATTTGCGGCGCCCATTCCCACCATCAGGTACACGTCGGTAGGCTGGCTGATGCCCAGCACGTCGGCGGCACGTGCGACGGTTTCCTCGACCATCTGCGCCAGGTCGAAGCCGGCGACCACGGCGCGGATGTCGGAGCGGTCCGCGGACAGCGCCGCGCGGACTACCTCATCCGCCTGGGGTGAATCAGGATCGAGGACGTAGTTGCGCCAGTACGCGTCGAGGACTGCGCGATGCTGCTCGCGATAGCGTTCGTAAGCCCGCTCAGGATCGGGGGCGCTGGTGACTGAAAGAAATTCGGGAACCAGGTTGATGAGCACGCGACATGATAGGGAGCGCGTGCGAAACGGGCAAGAGTAGCGTGTGTGCTACGACTTGTTCCTGCGGGCAAACTCGTCAAGGAACTTGCGCTCGGTGGGCGTGAGGCTCGCCATCCCGCTGGCGCTGATCTTGTCGAGCAGCCGATCCATCTCAACGGAGGCCCCATCGCGGGAGCCCTGGCCGGCTGACTTGCGCGCCTCGGGAGCTGGCGACGGGCGCCGCCGCGCGGCGGGCTCCCTCGGAACCCGTGCGGTGCGCACCAGCCGCTCGGGAGGGCGGCGCTGGGACACGCGCGCCGGCGCGAATCCCTGGAACCGGAAGTACAGGAAGCCAGCGAGCGCACCGCCGACATGCGCCAGATGGGCAATCCCGTCCTGCCGGGACACCAGCGCGAAGAACAGGTCCAGTGCCACCAGTGCGATGACGAGGGTCCTGGCCTTGATGGGCACGGGAATCGGAAAGACGATCAGCTCGGCATCGGGCCACAAGAGGGCGAATGCCACCGCCAGGCCCAGTACCGCGCCCGACGCGCCGACGAAGGGCGTGATGGGCATTGCCAGGCTCAGGAGCCAGCAGAAGATGGCCGCCCCGATGCCGCAGTAGAAATAGAAGAGGAGGAAGTTGCGGGAGCCGAGCCGCTGTTCCACTGGTCCGCCGAAGACAAAGAGGCCGATGGAATTGAAGAGGAGGTGGAGCAGGCCCCCGTGCACGAACATGTACGTCACGAAGGCCCAGGGCCGGGAGAGCACGGCGCCCGGATCGAAGGCCAGCGCCGCACGGAGAGCGTCTGACGTGAACAGCGTCTCCAGGAGGAGCAGCACCACCGCATTGGCTGCGATGAGCCGGCCCACCCAGGGCGTCAGACGTGGCACAGGCAGATAGCTCATCCGGTGGTCACTCCTGGCCGGCACCCGCGCCGGCTGCAAATCCGGTCACGCGCGCTGCGCGATCCGGCAGATCTGTTCACAGAGCTCGGGAAAGGAAATCCCGACGGCCGCGGCGGACTGGGGCATCAAGCTGGTGGCCGTCATGCCGGGCAGGGTGTTCACCTCTAAACAGAAGAGCTTCCCGTCGGGTGTCAAGCGAAAATCCACCCGGCTGTAGCCCCCCAGCTTCAGGGCCTCATGGGCCAGGACGCCCAGCCTGCCGCACTCCCTCGCAACCTCCTCGGGGAGGTCGGCCGGGAAGATCTCCTCCGACATGCCCGGGGTGTACTTGCACTCATAGTCGAAAGTTTCGTGCCGAGGGATGATCTCGCCCACCGCGAGGGCCTTGCCCTCCAGGATGCCGACGGTGAGCTCCCGGCCCGGCACGAACTGCTCCACGATTACCTCGTCGTCGAACTGTCCTGCCAGCGCCACAGCGGCGTCGAACTGGTCCGGCTGCTTCACGATGGTCAGCCCCACGGTGGATCCCTGCTTCGAGGGCTTCACCACCACCGGCCAGCCGAACTCGCGCTCCACCCGGGCCACCGGCACCGGGGCCATGTACCAGCCCGCTGTAGGCACCCCGGCCTGGAGGAACAACCGCTTGGAAATGTCCTTGTCCATGGCCATTGCGCTGCCCAGGCGGCCACTCCCGGTGTAGGGCACATCCACCATTTCCAGCAGGGTCTGCAGGGTGCCGTCCTCACCGGTGCCGCCATGGAGCGCCAGGAAGAGGACGTCGGCTTCGCGCACCGCGCGCAGCTCACCCAGTCCCTTGAGCAGGAGCCCACGCTCCAGTGCGCGAAGCCTGTCGATCGACGGTGGTTCGGCAGCAACCGCCCCGCCCATGAGCCGCGCTTCGTCCTCACGCGATACGTAACCAAGGGCGGTGTCGATCACCTCGACCTGGTGGTCGCGGGTGCGAAGTGCCGAGACGATCTGGTGCGCCGACGCGAGGGCGACATCGCGTTCGGAGGAAGTTCCTCCGGTCAGGACAGTTATGTGCATAGACGTTGGCGTGGGCCTGAGGCGTGGGGCGTGACGGGATCCCGCGCCCCACGCCTCACGCCTCACGCCCCAATAAGTCTCCTCAAAAGGTCATACCGGCTGACAATTCCGATCACCTTGCCGTCGCGGGTCACCAATGCGGCCGGGCTCTCGCGGGTGAGTGCCGGTGCGAGGCGGTCCACCGGGAACGCTGCGTCCACTTCGGGAAATGGCGATTCCATCACCTCCCGCACCGGGCGATCCAGCATGGCGGGCTGGGCCAGTGCACGGGCCATGAGAGTGCCCTCGATGAGCCCACCCACGCAGGTGCCATCGTCCATCACCGGGATCTGGCTCACGCCCCAGGAGCCCATGAGGTTGAGCGCCTGGCGCACCGCTGCGGCCGGCGCCACGCTCACCAGCTCGGGAGCTCCGTCATCCCGCTCGGCGAGAAGCTGCTCCACCGTGATGGGAGCGCGATCGAGCATCTGGTTCTCTTCCATCCACTCATCATTGAACAGCTTCGACAGGTAGCGCTCGCCGGTGTCGCACAGGATGGTGACTACACACGCTGAAGGATCATCCACTTCGCGGGCCACGTCGAGCGCGAGCTGGACGTTGAGCCCCGCGGAGCCGCCCACCAGGATGCCCTCCTCGCGCGCGATCCGCCGGGCCATGTTCATCGACGCCTTGTCCGGCAGCTGGCGCCACTCGTCGATGAAGTCGAACCACACGGTGGTGGGAATCTTGTCGCCGCCGATGCCCTCCACCTTGTACGGGTGGCCCTCGCCCATCGTCTTCGTTGCGGCATAGCCGGTATAGAGCGAACCCACGGGGTCTCCGGCGATTACCCGGATCTTCGGGTTCTTCTCCTTGAGGAACTTGCCGGCGCCGCTGATGGTGCCGCCGGTGCCGGCGCCAGCCACGAAGTGGGTGACCTTGCCCTCGGTCTGTTCCCAGATCTCGGGGCCGGTGGTGGCGTAGTGTGCTTCCGGGTTCACCTGGTTGTAGAACTGGTTGGCCAGCACGGCGCCTGGAGTATCGTGGACTATGTGCTTGGCCTTCATGACATAGTTGTCGGGATGGTCCGCCGGCACCGCGGTCGGCGTCACGACCACTTCAGCGCCGTATGCCTTGAGCAGCCGCACCTTCTCCTGGGACATCTTGTCGGGCATGGTGAAGATGCAGCGGTA
>CAMLHP010000018.1 GCA_946479805.1 uncultured Gemmatimonadota bacterium
CGCCGTCGCATTACTTCTGGCCGCCTGCTCGCTCGACGACTTCCGCAGCCGTCCCCTCAATCCGACCTTCGCCCGGGAGCTTGCCGTGAACGAAGACGACATGACGACAACTGCAACCGGCCTCCGGTACCAGGATCTGGCCGAGGGAACCGGTTCCGAGGCCAGGGCAGGCAATTCCGTGTCCGTGCACTATACCGGCTGGCTTACCGACGGCTCCAAGTTCGACAGCAGCCGGGATCGCGGCACACCGCTCACGTTCCAGCTTGGAGCAGGCCGCGTCATCCCGGGCTGGGAGGAGGGCGTGGCCGGAATGAAGGTGGGCGGCAAGCGCAAGCTCGTGATTCCGTCTGATCTGGGCTACGGCACCAGGGGAGCACCGCCGGTCATCCCGCCCAACTCCACCCTGGTCTTCGACGTGGAGCTGCTGGAAATCCGCTAGGTGACCCTCCTCACAGCAGCGTCCGCCCCGGTCCAGCATGTTCGGTCACGTGCGTTGACGCCGTCCGTGCAAGGCGGATCGGCGACTGATTTCCGCTGGTACCGAGGAGGATGTATGCGGACGATGCCGCGTGGTGCGATGCTGGGAGCATTGGCGCTTGTGATCGGGCTGGGTGCATGTGCACCCAAGGTGACCCGTGAGGAGTTCCAGAGCGAAGTCACGAAGATCCGCGACGAGATGCAGACGGGTGATCGCCAGCTGGCCACTCGTATCGACTCGCTGAGCACACGCATGACCACTCTTGAGAGCGACCTCGCGGCGTTCCGGAGTGAGTACAACGTGAGCCTGGAAGAGATGCAGGGGGCGCTGAAGTTCAACGTTCCGGTGCATTTCGAGTTTGCCAGCGCCGAGCTGCGCGCGGCCGACCGGCCGGTTCTCGACAGGTTTGCAGGCGTGGTGCGGGAGCACTATCCCAACGCAGTGATTACGGTCGAGGGCTTCGCCGATCCAGCAGGGTCGCGGGCGTTCAACCAGCGGCTGGGGATGGACCGGGCCGAGAGCGTCAGGGGATACCTGGCCTCGAGCGGCGCGCTCGCGGATGCCAATATCAAGGCCGTCAGCTATGGTGAGGCTGCCAACCGCCAGGTAGCGCCGGGTGCCCAGGGTCCCGGGCCCGAGGGCATGGAGAACCGCCGGGTCGCGCTGGTGATCGACTACGCGTCGCCCGACGCAGCACCGATGACGGAATCAGAAGGAGTCTCACTGCGCTAGCCGTACCGAGACGGAGAAACAAAACGCCCCGCGCATGCGGGGCGTTTTCCTTCCACTCAATTCGCTCGACACACCACTCTCCACTCGTTACGGCACCACAACCGTCACTCGCCGGACCTCGGCCTCTCCCAGCCGAACCGCCCCCCGTGGTTCCACCTCGACCAGCACTGGACGCCCGGCAGCCGGCTGCCGGCTGCGGTACGGCATCGAGCCGACCGCGTGACCGTCCTGACGCTCCTTGTCGTCGACCGCCTCCACCGCCCCCAGCACATCGACTGCCTCAACGACATTCACGGTAACGCCGACGGAACCCGCGGATTGCGAGTGCACTGACTCGGCCATGCCCAGCTGGGCCAGCAGTGCGCCGGCGCCAACCAATGACCTTCGGGACCAACGCCGGCCACTCACGTGCAGATCCTGTCGTTGTCGGTTCGTCCCACCTTCAAGCAAGAATCGTGGTCAAACATGAAACCGGCAAGGCTGGCGGCAAACCGTTGGCATCACAGAGTTTGCATCAATTGGTCGTAAAGCACTCGGATTTTCAGAAAATGTCAAGGATTATGACAGCTGGTGTGTCGTTCCGATACATTGCGGCCTAACTGCTTACATGGCCGTGCCCCTCGCCGAGGCGTCAGATTCTTGACAGCGCCGAGAGATACGACAGAGTTGGCATTGCGGTTGCCTTGTGCTCCCCCGATCCGCGCTGTCTACTCTTTTCTCTCGCACAGGACCGGGCACATGCGCACCACCTTCTCGATCGCGCTGGCACTCGTGGTTGCCGGCTCGCTGGCCGCGCCGGCTCAGGCGCAGAACAGCGGTAACATCTTCGCTACCGCCACCGTGCTGAGCTCGATCTCGGTGACCGGCAACAACCTCGACTTCGGAAACGTCGCCCAGGGTCAGGTCAAGACCGTGGCGCCGGACGCCGCGGGCGCCGGCAACTTCACCGTGCTCGGGCAGTCAGCAACGCCGGTGGTGCTTTCGTTCACCTCGCTGCCGGCCGACGTGAATCACGCGGGCCTGCCGCTGTCGGCGTGGCAGTACATGCACGACGACGTGAATTCGACCGGCGGCCTCAGCGCCGCGGCCATTTCGGTCGGTTCCACCTTCACCGGCACGCTGGACGCAAGCGGCAACTACTACGTGTGGGTGGGGGCTACCCTCTCCGCGGGTGCCGCCGTTCCGGCCGGCTCGTACACCAGCACCACGCCGATCACCCTCCAGGTGGTCTACCAGTAAGCCAGAACAGGTGGCCGGAGGCCGCGGCAACAGCCGCGCCTCCGGCGCCCAATCTCCCTTGATCAGATGCTGCTTCGGCCCGTCGCCACGGCGCTGCTGCTGGTTGCCGCCTCCGCTGGCAGCTCGGCCGAGGCACAGAGTGTGGGGTCCGCGCTGGTCCAGCTGACGCTCCTTCCCTCGCTGACCGTGACCGGACAGCGGGATCTCGAGTTCGGCTCAGTGCCCGCTTTCAGCTCCACCACTGTCCTGGCGCGCGATGGAGGCCGGTTCAACATCCAGGGGCAGGGCAACGCCCCGGTGCTGGTACAGTTGACCCAGCTGCCGGCCACCCTCGCGCCCAATCTCGCTCTCGGAACCTGGACCGGGCTGCATGGCGCCAACCCCGGCGCCGGAAGCGCCACGTCGTTCACGCCAGCGGCCGGCGGCTCGCTCTCCGTGGTCCTCCACGGTACGGGTCGCTATTTCCTCTGGCTGGGGGCCACGCTGACGGCCACCGGAGCACCGCCTGGCCCGCACAGCGCCCCGATTGTCATCACCGTCGGGTACAACTGACGTGCGTCGTCGCGTAGATTCCCTGCGTTCCCAGTCCATCAGAGATCCGGAGCGTCATGCGAACCGCACTTTCGCTGCTCGCCTTGGGCTGCCTGTGCTTCCAGGCCCGCCCTGCGGCTGCCCAGGCCCACGGGGGTCGGCCCATCAGGGTGCTGGGCGTCCGGGGCCTCACCTTCGGGATCCTTATTGCCGGCGCGCCAACTTCGGTGCTGCGCACCGACCCGGCCCGCTCGGGGCAGTTCGACTTGACCGCGCAGAATGGTGACGTGGTGCTGGTGAGCTTCTCGCTGCCGTCGGCCATGACGGGACCGGGCGGCGCTTCGCTCCCGCTGGCCTTCTCCGGCACCGACGCCGGCTTCTCGCAGGAGCAGACCGTCGGCGACCAGGTGGCGTTCGACCCGCGCACGACCTACACGGCCGCCATGTCAAGGCGGGGCAGGGCCTCGATCTTCCTCGGCGGCACGGCGATGCCGGCTTTCAACCAGTCGCCGGGCGACTACTCCGGCACCATAACCCTCACGATCGCGTACCCGTGAACCGACTCTGCCTTGCGATGTTGCTGACTGCGGCGTGTTTTTCCGCCCTCGAGGCGCAGGGAGTGCTGGTTGCACCCACTTCAATTTTCATCGAAGGCCGCTCCCGTTCCGCCACGGTACTGCTGGTAAATCCGAACGATGAGCCGGCCGAGATCGAGCTCTCCGTGACTTATGGCTACACGGTCACCGACAGCGCCGGGAGCTTCTCGCTATGGACGTCGGATGCTCCCGACTCGACCCAGCCTTCGGCGGCCGGGTGGATCAGGATCTTTCCCCGCCGGGTCGCGATCGAACCCAGGGCCCAGCAGTTGGTGCGCCTCCTTGTCTCGCCCCCGGCAGGCCTGCCTGACGGCGAGTACTGGGCCCGACTGGTGGTGCTGGCGCGCGGCGGCAAGCTGGCGGTGGAAGCGTCCACCGATTCCGGCAGCGTGAACGTGGGACTGGCGGTCGAAGTGCGCACCATCCTTCCGGTGCTTTACCGCAGCGGCCAGGTCAGTACTGGTGCCGCCATCCAGGCGCTCGCCGCTGAGCCATCGCACGACTCCCTGACTGTTCGTGCAAGGCTCCGCCGGGATGGCGGCGCCGCAGCGCTGGGCAGCTTTCGTGCGCTCGTTGTGGATTCCACTGGTGCCGAACGCGGCCGGGCCGAGCTGCCAGTGTCGGTGTACGCCCCTATCGAACCCAGGATCTCGCTTCCCGTGGACTCTCTCCCGGGCGGCCGCTATCTGGTGCGGATGGAGTTCGTGGCGGAACGTTCCGACCTTCCGCCCGATGCGCTGCTGCGGTTTCCCGCCGTCCGTGACTCGCTCTTCGTAACCCTGCCCTGACATGAGCCGGCAGGCGGCCCGGGCGCGCTGCGCACGATTGGCTGTCGCACTGGCCGCGTTCGTCGCCAGCTCGAGTGAGACACTCCGCGCACAGCAGGTTCCCGAAGCAGCCCTGGTCCAGCTCCAGATCGGCCGCCTCGCCGCCCGGACCGTACCCGCATACCGGGTGGGTGACGTCGCGCTGATCCCGCTGGGACAGTTCCTTGACCTCGCCGAGGTGAGGATCGTGCGCTCGGCGCCGGGGTTCATCTCGGCTCGCATGCCGCAGGGCTCCGGCATCGAGGTCGATGCGTCGCTGCTCCGCGCCAGGGCAGGCAGTCACTCCGTCGCACTCGACAGCGCGACGCTCATCGTGGATGGCGCGGAGCTGTACCTGGCCACCGGGGTGCTGGAACTGTTGCTGGATCTCGAGTTCAAGGCTGACTGGAGCAACCTCGAGGTAACAGTGCGAAACCCCGAGGGGTTGCCAGTGGCCGACCGGCTCCGGCGCGAGGCAGCCCAGACCGCCCTGCTTCGGGGCGGGACCGCAATAACTCCCGACGTGTTCATTCCTCCGGATCGATCCCGGCTGGGCGGTTTTGTCCTGGACTACAGCTTCTTCTCGCCCAGTGACGATCCCATCGAGGGGAGTTCATATACCCTTGGTGCCGGACTGGACCTGCTGGGTGGTTCACTCGAACTGGGCGCCCGGAGCGACGGGCCAGCCTCCAGCGGCGACGTGCGACTCGATGCGTCGTGGCTCGGTGTCTGGCGACGAAGCCAGTACCTCCGCCAGCTCCGCCTGGGCGACGGGCTGGGCACCGGACCTCGCGCCCGCACCATCCGCGGCGGCAGCGTGACCAACGCCCCCTACGTGCGGCCTTCGCTGCAGGCTGACGTGGTGTATGCAGGCCGGCTGTCTGACGGATGGGAGGTTGAGGCCTGGCGGAATGGAATGCTGCTCGGCATCGACTCGACCGGAGCCGATGGTGGTTTCGGCATTGCGTTGCCGGTGGTCTACGGCGAAAACCCGGTGGACTTCATCGCCTACGGTCCCTTCGGCGAGCGGCGTCAGTTCAGCCGCAAGTACCTCGTTCCGCTGGCTCTGCTTCCTGCGCGCCAGTTCGAATACGGACTTGCCGCTGGTGACTGCCGCATCGATCCCTGCGACGCGACGCTCAATGCGGACCTGCGCTACGGCGTGTCGGAGCGATGGACCTTCGGAGCCGGCATTGACCGATTCTGGCGCGATTCCCTGGCCGACCGGACCCATCCCTACTTCGACGCCGTGGGCATCCTGGGCAACGCCTGGACCGCCGAAGCCGGCGTCGTTGCGGAAGGCTTTCTTCGCGGGCGCCTGGGCTACGAGCCGACGCTCGATCTCAGGTTGAGTGCGGAGGCGATCCGTTTCTCGCGGGCCCGCGATAACCAGCTCCTCAATCCGCTCGCGCGCGAGGAACAGTACCAGCTGGCGGCGTTCTGGCGGCCAGACCGCCGCCGGGGATTCCTGTTCGTCGAGGGGAGGCTGGAGCACGCAACCACCACGGCTGGTTCCAGCTGGCGCGCGCGAGGCGGGCTGTCGGCCCAGCTCGGTCGGGTGCGGGCCGCGCCCTATGCGCGGCTGGATCGCCAGCAGGAGGCTGGCGGCAGCATTACCCGAGGCTTCGGGGGGATCGAGCTCTTCGCCACTCCTGGTTCAGGACTTGGTGGTGCGCTCCGGCACGTCTGGCTGCGCGCCGCGTACGAGGGCCGCAACCTGCTGACGCCTGAGTTTGCGTCATTCACAGTCGCGCGACCGATCGGTGCCGGATTCAGGGCCGAGGCTGGTGCCTTGTGGCTGAGGGGCAGCAGCCGGCCCACCTGGACGTTCTCGCTCGCCACTTCGCTCCCGACACTCCGCGCGCTGACGCTGATGACTGCGCCTGCGGCCGGTCCTGCGACTGCGACCCAGTACGTGCAGGGTTCGGTGCTCTATGACCGGGCCCGCGGGGGGCTGGCTTTCACTGCCGGACCCTCGCTGCAGAGGGGAGGCATCGCGGGCCGGGTGTTCCTCGACCAGAATGGCAATGGTGTCCGCGACGAGGGCGAGCCCGGCCTCCCCAACGTGCGGGTCCAGGTGGGAGTGGCCGCGTCGTATTCCGATTCACTTGGCTGGTACCGGGCGCTGGATGTGGTGCCATTCGAGAGCGTGCTGGTGCGGGCTGACTCGCTCAGCTTCGAATCGCCGCTCTGGGTGGCGGGCTATGGCCTGGCCGCGGTGGTGCCCGCGCCCAACCGGCTCACCGTGGTGGATGTGCCGCTGCTCATGGGAACCGTGCTCGAGGGATCGGTTTCGTTCGCAGACGGCTCTGCCGCAGGCGGCGTATCACTGGAACTCGCCAGCGGCAAGCGGCGGCTCCGCTCCACGACCTTTACTGACGGAACCTTCTACCTGATGGGTGTGACGCCAGGCAACTGGACCATCGGTGTCGCCCGCCGCAGCGCAGACGCGCTTGGGGCGGACGCCGTGCCGGTGACGATCGACGTGCCCCGGGACGGCGGCGCGCTGCCATCGGTGCAGCTACGTCTCATCCCCAGTGATCCCTGACCCCTGCCTTACGGCGCCAGCCAGTACGTCGCCTTGACGGCCAGGAAGTTGCTTCCCGGCGCGCTGAAGCTGTCAAACAGCGACCCGACGCTCGCCTCCCTGCCCGACAGCACGTTGCCGCTCCGGTCCTGCTGCCACACGAGGAACAGCGTGCTCCCCGGCAGCCACTCCCACCGCATGACCAGGTTGCTCCGGAACGAGAGCACGTTGAAGTCGGGATTCGGCAGCGTGAACGACTGCCCATCCGCCGTGACAGCGTAGCCATCGTCGGTTGGAGCGATGGTGGTGCCATCCTCGCCGTACTCCCTCAGTTCCCGGCTCCGCGCCGCAGCCAGCTCGCCGAACCGGTGGAATTGGCCGCTGGCAGTGAACGGCTCGGCATACAGCTCCAGCGTGAGGTCAGGTGTGAAGGCGTACTCGAGCCGCATCTGCGCCGAGAGGGTCGTGCGGTCGGCGAACGCAAAGACGTAACGGGTGCCGAAGGTCTCGGCCGTCCCGTTTGGGCGCGTGGTGACGAACTGGCGTGACACCCGCTCCCGCTGGAACGTCGGAGTGACGCTCACCCGCCAGCGGGGGGCGGGCCGCGCCGCCACATTGCCCCTCAGGGACACTCGCCTTCCGCCCGCCTCGTCAAACTGGAAATTGACCGAGCCGAACCAGTTGATCGGATTCCCTTCGTTGCCCGACAGCTCCACGTCGAAGCCCTGGAGATAGCTGGTTCCCATCAGCGGGCCGCCCCTGGTCAGGTCATCGCTGGTGGCGCGCGGTTCCACGTATGTCCCCAGGAACAGCCGCATGAAGTTGCGGAAGGTGAAGTTGTTGGCCAGCGAAGCGTACTGGTTGGTCATCACCCCGCCGAAGTTCCAGCCCCGCGTCAGGTACAGGTTATGGGAGCGTCGCTGGAACGGCCCTCGCGGTTCGGTCTCGCGCCACGTGATCTCGGCGTAGCTGCTGACGTCGTTGGCGCTGCCCAGCCGGCCGGCGTCGTTGATGTCGAACAGCGGTGACTCCGCGCTGGCCCCGACCTCGCCGACCCAGTGTCGCCCGGCATTCTTCTCTGCGCTGGCGCCGGCCGCCCAGCCCATCATGGACGTGCGGGTGGGATCGTAGGTGAACTCGGTGGCGTCAGGCCGCTGCATGAAGTGCGCTGGATGACGCTGCAGCAGGTCCATGGCAGCCGCGTCACCCGACACGTGGCTGAAGCCCGCGAAGGCCTCGAAGTCGTACCGGTTCTGCGCCGTGCGAAGGCTGATGTCGGCGCCACCCGCGAAGGCAGTGCGGGGAAGCAGCGAAGCCAGCGGCGTTCCCGAAGCCATGTCCCGGTGCACGGCGGTGAAAGAGGCGCCCACAGTGGATGCATTGGCCCCAAACTCCTGCTGCAGCCGGCCCACGCCGTAGCCGGTGACCGGCTCCACCTCCACCGAACCGCGCTCCCCCGATCCAGTGTCGAAGGTGCGCGCGTGTTCCCGACCGGTCACTGCGGTCAATGCCCCCACGCTCAGCCCGCTGCCCAGCCGGCCCGTAACCTTGGCCGCTCCCAGGATCGTCGTGTTGAGCGGCTGGTCCACGAAGTCGGCATCTCCGCTTCCCCTCGGCGACCGCCCGATCCTGCGCGAATAGAAATAGTTCTGCCCCCCGCCACTCAGAAGGTCGCTGCCCTCGGTGAAGAACGGTCGCCGCTCGTCGAAGAAGGTCTCGAACCCGCTGAGGTTGACCTCGGCCGGGTCTGCCTCGACCTGGCCAAAATCAGGATTGACCGTCGCATCCAGCGTCAGGTTGGTGCCCAGCCCCAGCTTGAGGTCTGCACCGGCACGAGCTCCATACCTGCTGCCGTCATCGAACGGGTTCCCCGGGACAGCGTCTGCATACGTGGCGTTCGCCGCCACATAAGGCATGACCTCCAGCCGGCTCGACGGCCGGATTCCCTCTATGCCCTTCAGCAGCCCGAAACGCGAGGACCACCCCGACTCACGCGCGGGAATCACCACCCAGTACACATCCTCGTCCGCTGCCGGCATCCAGCGGTTGATCTGCACCCCCCACTCCTGGACCGGCCGGTCGGTGAAGCGCAGCTGGGAGAACGGGATCCGCATCTCGGCATACCAGCCGGTGGAATCGTGTGTAACCCGGCCCTCCCACACCGGGTTCCAGGCGAGCTCCCGGTCGCCCTCGGCGTCGCTTGGATGGAAGAAGTCTCCCCGCACCCCGCCGCTCGATAGCGAAAAGGTGTAAGCCGTCCGACGATCATGGTACGTGTCCAGGGCTACCAGGATGTGCTCCGCATTGGAGAACTGGTCACGGCGGGTCACAACGGTGGGCACCTCGTGCGGGCTGGCGCTGGCCATCCTCGCCGCCACGTACAGCGCGTCCGCGTCATACAGGAAGGCCGCCGATGTACCCGCTGACGGCGTGCCGCCCTCCACGGGTACCTTCTGCAGGAAGTCGGTCCGCCATTCGGCCGACTGCCATGCGGATTCGTCCAGCTTGCCGTCGATGATGGGCGGAACTTCGCCAGCGACTGCCGTGGCCACGAACACCTTGCCCAGGGCCTCGTCGCCCGACTGTGCCACGACCCTCGGCACCGCCGCCAACATCAGGATTGCACTCATGGTCAGGCAATCACGGATCACGCAGGACCTCCGGCGTCGGGCGCCGCAGTCAGGTAAAAGAAGGAGTGCTTGCAGTGTTTGACACCGCAAGCACTCCCGACGTTGCATTCCGGAAACCAGTTTCAGCCATCCTTACCGCCTTACCGCCTTACCGCCTTACCGCCTTACCGCCTTTCCGCCTTTCCGCCTTACCGCATTTCCGCCTTACCGCCTTACCGCCCTACCGCCCTACCGCCTCTTCAGGCTGACGCTGCCATTGACGCTCGACATGGTGAGCTGCGGGCCGCCGGAACCGATTGTGCCCCGCATGTTGCGTGGGCCGAACTTTCCGGTCACCGTCAGGGGAAAGTCGGTCTCGATGTCCCCATTCACTGTGGAGGCGCGCACATCGGCGTTGGCATTGGCCGGCAGGGTAACAGTGACAGTTCCGTTCACTGAACTGAACTCCACCGGGCCGGTCCAGTCTGAGCGCCCCAGCGTTGCCTCGACGTTGCCATTGACCGACGACGCCTCGGCGACTCCCCGGGTCGACACTTCCACGTTGCCGTTGACAGTGGCCACCTCGGCGTCGGCCACCAGCCCGGTCGCGGTGACGTCGCCGTTCACCATCTTGCCCTCGAACCTGATATTCGCCGGCACCTGAACAACGAAGTGCACCGAGACGTTGTTGACGTCGTCGTTGTCCCGTCCCCGACGGTTGCTGCCGCCGTCGCAGCCTTCGCTGTCGCGCTGGCTGGGATAGACGGTGCAGATCACGACCCGGTCACTTCTCTCGTCCGCCCGGACCTCCACCAGTTCCGGCCGCCCACCCCTGCCGGCGCGCTTCTGGGCGGTGACCTCGATGGCGTTGCCCGATGCCGGCGTGGCCGAGATCGAGCCGTTCACGCCCCGGATCTCAATGGTCCTGCCTGCCGCCAGCGTTCCCGACCAGCGGAAATCCTGTCCCTGAGCTGCTCCCTGGGTCACGGCCAGCAGGGCGAGTGTAATCACGATCATGGGTGCGCTCCTTGCGGGTTAGTTGTCGGTGCCTTGCCGGGTGACTGACTCGGGCAATGTCAGGTGGATCGTGCCCTGGAACGACTCCAGCTTTACGGTTGCGCTGCCGCCGCCGATGCTGAAGCTGAACCTCCTGTCGCTCCTGGACGTGACCTGGATCGGCAGGTCCGATTCGAAGTCGCCCTGGAAGGTCGAGACGCTTACCGATGCGCTGGCCCCCGACTGGACGCCGAGCAGGATGTCTCCGTTGTGGGTGCTCATTTCATACTGGCCGCTCGAGATCAGCGGGCCGCCGAAGCCGAGATCGCCATTCACGCTGCTGAGCGATACCGCATCCGACCGGCTGTCCAGCACGTTCACGTCGCCGTTCACGGACTCTGCTGCCACCCGACCCCGGGCCGACATGATCAGCACGTCGTCATTGACAGAGGTGGCCGAGATGTTGCCCTCGGTGTCGCGAACTTCGACCGAGCCCTCCACCGCCGAGGCTGTGATGTTCCCACGGGCACCGCGGACCAGCACGTCACCTTCCACTGTCTCCACCGATACCGGCCCGGAAGCGCCATCCACCGTGATGTCCCCATTGACCGAGTTGGCGGCGAGCGCCATTCCCGCGGGCATGCGCACCACCAGGTCGGTGTCATCGTTTCCACCAGGCCAGCCGACCGCGCCATTCACCACTATCACATTGCCAGAGCGGGACAACCGTACGCTGCGAGACCTGCCGCCCCCGTTCGACTGGACTTCGACCTCGCTGCGGTCCCACGTCCGCACGGTGATGTCGCCCTCGTGCGTGGCGATCCGCAGCCGGTCGCCCGCGCGAACCGCGATCGTGGTGTCTGGGGCCTGGGCGGTTACCGCGATGGCCGCCAGCAAGAGTGAGGCAAGCACGGAGCGTTCCTTTCGTCAGCTGCGCGCCTGCACCAGGGTGGCTGCCTGCCGGAGCAGGGTCAGCTTCCGCTGCATGGTGCGCGCAAGGTACGAGTTGAGGTATGCGCTGGCCGGGTCATTCCGGAGCGCGGTCTCTGTCTGGGCAATCGCCGAATCGATGAGCGCGAGGTTCCGCTCCAGGACTGCAACGGTCTTCGGGTCAAGCCGGTCCCGTCCCTCGTCGAGGATCGCTCGAAGGTCGATTTCTGCCCGGCTGTAGGTCTCTTCGGCCCGCACCATCGCGGGCAGCACGGTCGGCTCGCCGGCGGGTGCCGACTCGCCAGTGGCTACCTGGACTGGGGTCGCCGCCGGCGCCGTCTGCTGGAGGACACCCCACACAAGGGCCCCGCCCGCCAGCAACACCGCCACCGCAGCGGCAGCCATCAACACCCGGATCCGCGGGCGGCGAGTTGGCCTGATGTCCACCACACGTGCCCGCTCAATCCTGCCGGCGATGCCGGGCCAGAGGTCCGATGCCGGCGCCGACGGCTGGAGCCGGGCAGCTCGCCCTGCCACAGCGCGCAGTTCCATCACCAGTTCGGTGCACCCGGTGCACTGGGCCAGGTGTGCCTCGCACCCTGCGCGCTCGCCCTGACTGAGCGTACCGTCAACGTATTCCGAGAGCCGGTTCTGCCACGCATGTTCCATCGTCATCCTACCGGTCGAGGTACTGGCGCAGCGCCATCCGCGCGCGGTGCAACTGAGACTTGGAAGTGCCCGTCACCGTTCCCATCATCTCGGCGATTTCCTCGTGGCGATAGCCTTCCACATCGTGCAGCACGAACACCTGCCTGGCTCCCTCGGGCAGCCGCTCGATGGCGGCCTCGAAGTCGAGCGAGTGCTCCACGGAGCTGGTTTTCCGCGCCGGCATCAGCTCCAGTGGCCGATCGTCCGCAGCATGGCGTTCCCGGTGGATCCCCAGCGCCTTCCGCCGGCCGAGGAACTCGTTTACCGCCAGGCGGTGGAGCCAGGTGCCGAAGGCCGCCTCGCCCCGGAAACTCCCCAGCTTGCGCCAGGCCCGGACAAACGCGTCCTGGGTGGCCTCATCCGCCTCATCGCGCGAGAGCATCCGGCAGGCAAGCGAATGAACCCGGCCGACGTGCCTGCGGTAGAGCCGCTCGAACGCGCTGTCGTCCCCGGCCGCTGCCAGGGCGGCTTCCGTGAAGTCGGAGTCGGGGCGGCCCGGCCCGGCCGTGCTACTCACGGCGCGAACCCCGCGAGAGGGGGTCGTTTGCATGCATGGGCTTGGATACGAGGACCCCCCGGAAAGGTTGCAAGGCTGCTCGGCGGCTCGGCTGCTCGGCTGCTCGGCGGCTCGGCGGCTGGACGGCAGGACGGCAGGACGGATCGACGGATGGACGGACAGAAGCGTAGACGTAAGGGCGCGAGCGGCCGGCATCCCGCCTTACCGCCTTACCGCCTTACCGCCTTGCCGCCCATCGGTTTAACTTCGCTTTCATGACGGCAACTGCCATCCACGCACCCACTGGCGCCGAGCTCACGTGCAAGGGCTGGCACCAGGAAGCCGCGCTCCGGATGCTGATGAACAACCTCGACCCGGCCGTCGCCGAGCGGCCCGAGGACCTCATCGTCTATGGAGGCAGCGGCAAGGCGGCCCGCAACTGGGAGTGCTACGAGGCCATCGTGCGCACCCTGCGCCGGCTGGAAAACGACGAAACCCTGCTGGTCCAGAGCGGCAAGCCGGTGGGCGTGTTCCGGACCCACGATGAGGCCCCTCGGGTCCTTATCGCCAATGCCCACCTGGTGCCGCGCTGGGCCACGTGGGATGAGTTCCGTCGGCTCGAGGCCGCCGGGCTCACGATGTACGGCCAGATGACCGCCGGCTCGTGGATCTACATCGGCACCCAGGGGATCCTTCAGGGAACCTACGAGACGTTCGCCGAGTGCGCCCGGCAGCACTTTGGGGGAAGCCTGGCAGGACGACTGGTGGTAACTGGAGGGCTGGGTGGCATGGGCGGCGCCCAGCCGCTGGCGGCTACGATGAACGGCGCCGCCTTCCTGGGCGTGGATGTCGACCCCAGCCGGATCGAGCGCCGGGTCAATTCCGGATACTGCGACTCGCTGGAGACCGATCTCGGTCGGGCGCTCGACCGCCTGGGCGAGGCTCGCGAGCATGGCGAGGCGCTGTCGATCGGCCTCGTTGGAAACATTGCCGAGGTCGTCCCTGAGTTGGTGTCTCGCGGAATCACTCCCGATGTGCTCACGGACCAGACGTCAGCCCATGACCTGAGGCTGGGCTACATCCCGGCCGGCCTATCGCTGGAGCAGGCGGACGAGTTGAGGGAAGGCGACGCCGAGGCATATGAGTCCCGGGTGCTCGACTCGATGCAGGCCCATGTGGCCGGGATGCTGGAGCTGAAGCGCCGGGGAGCGGTGACCTTCGACTACGGCAACAACCTTCGGGGCCAGGTGGCCGATCATCGCGGAATGTCAGAGGCGTTCGAAATACCCGGCTTCGTGCCCGAGTTCATCCGGCCGCTCTTCTGCCGGGGCGCTGGGCCCTTCCGCTGGGCGGCGCTTTCCGGCGACCCCGCCGATATCGCCGCGACGGACGACGCCGTACTCGAGACCTTTCCCCACAAGGAGGCCCTTGCACGCTGGATCCGCAAGGCACGGGAGCAGGTCCGGTTCCAGGGACTCCCTGCGAGGATCTGCTGGCTGGAGTACGGTGAGCGCGCAGAGATGGGACTCAAGTTCAACTGGCTGGTCAGAAAGGGCCGGGTTCAGGCACCCATCGTGATCGGGCGCGACCATCTCGATACCGGCTCGGTCGCGTCGCCCAATCGCGAGACCGAGGGAATGCTTGATGGCTCCGATGCCATCGCTGACTGGCCCCTGCTCAACGCGATGCTCAATACCGCCTGCGGCGCCAGCTGGGTTTCACTGCATCACGGCGGGGGCGTGGGGATCGGCTATTCCATCCATTCGGGGATGGTGGCACTGGCCGATGGCACCGAGTCGGGTGACCGGCGGCTGGAGCGCGTGCTGACCGCGGACCCGGGCACCGGCGTCATGCGGCACGCCGACGCGGGGTACGACCTGGCCATCGAAACCGCGCGTGAGCGCGGCGTCGACTTGCCGATGCTGGGGGTCGCGAGTCACGAGTCGCAAGTCACAAGTGTCAGTGGTGACTCTCGCGACTCGCGACGTGAGACTCGCAACTCATGATACTGCTCCGAAACATCGGCCTGCTGGTGACCTGCCGCGCTGAGGGCGGGCAGGGCGACCTGCATGCCATACCCGGTGGCGCGCTGGTGTGGAGTTCCGGCAGGATCCTCTGGGCTGGGCCCGAGGACCAGGTCCCCGCCAACTTCGGCACGCTGGTCATGGAGGACGCGCGCGGGCGGATGGTTGTGCCTGGGCTGGTTGACTGCCACACCCATCTGGCCTTTGGCGGCTGGCGGGCTGACGAGTTTGTCCGCCGCTCGACCGGTGAGAGCTACGCGGACATCGCCCGGGGCGGCGGCGGCATCCTGTCCACCGTACGCGCCACCCGAGCTGCCGGCGAGGCGGTTCTCGCGTCGAAGGCCGGCGAGGCCCTGGCCCGCATGATGGCGCTGGGCATTACCACCGTCGAGGCCAAGAGTGGCTACGGGCTCACCGTGGACGACGAGCTCATGCTGCTCAGGATATACAAGGACCTCGCGGCGCGCGGGCCGGTGCGCATCGTGCCCACGGTGCTGGGCGCGCACACCGTGCCGCCCGAGTTTGCCGGCGACAGGGAAGGCTACATGCGGCTCCTCACCGAGGAACTGCTGCCCCGCGTGGCCGCGCTCGAGCTGGCGCGCTACTGCGATGCCTTCGTGGAGCGGGGGGCGTTCAGCGTGGATGAGGCCCGCCACCTGTTCGCGGCTGCGGCCCGGCTGGGAATGCGCGCCAAGCTCCACGCCGATCAACTGACGTCATCGGGCGGCGCCGAGCTCGCCGCTGAAGTGGGAGCGGTCTCGGCCGATCACCTGGAGCATGTTTCCGATGCCGGCATCGCGGCCATGGCGAGGGCAGGGGTGGTGGCCGTCAGCCTGCCGATAGCGTCGCTCTATCTTCGCCAGCCGCCATTGGACGCCAGGAAGCTGCTCGATGCCGGCGTGCCGGTTGCGGTGGCCACCGACTTCAACCCGGGGTCTGCGCCCAGCTACCACCTGCCGCTGGCGATGACGCTGGCCTGCACCACCCAGGGCATGGCCCCGGCCGAGGCGCTGAAGGGTGCGACGATCGTCGCCGCCCGGGCCATCGGCGAAGAAGCAATGATCGGATCGCTGGAGGTGGGAAAGGCGGCGGACTTCGCGGTGATCGATGCTCCCGATGTGGATCACTGGCTCTACCACTTCCGGCCCAACGCCTGCGTCCGGACCGTGATCGACGGCCGCACCGTCTGGCGGGGTGCGGACTAGTTGTTATTCACCACGAAGACGCGAAGGTCGCGAAGCAGTTCTCCGTGTAACTCCGTGACGTCCGTGCCTCCGTGGTTGCTTTTGCTTTTCTTCGCGTCCTTCGCGTCTTCGTGGTGAAAAGGGCGCCAGACTACATTCTGGATTCGACGTCAGCGAGGATCCGGGATTCCCGCCGGTCCGCCTCGGCCACCAGCTCCGCACCGTCGGCCAGGATCTGGCTCACCAGCGAACGGTCTTTCAGCGTGCCTGCATTGATCCGCACGTTGAGCCAGGCACCCCTCACAGCCGTCCTCGCACAGCAGGCCGCAACTCCCGCATCCGACACCGACGCCTCAAGCCCGGACTCCGCCATTGCCGCGGCGACGTCGAAGATCTCCATGGATCGCTGCATCACGGCCCAGGGCACGTTGATCGCCCCGACCGTGGCGGCGTCTATCGCGACGCGCCGAGCGGCCTTCTCCTCGTCGGTTCCCTTCGGCAGCTGCATTGCCGCGAGCACGCCATCGAACGCGCGGGTGTCTGCATCCACCAGTCGCAGCAGCTCGGCCTGGATCTCCTGTCCCCGCTCGGCCCAGTTCGAGAACTCCTCCCATCGTTCGTCCCAGCCTCGCTTGTGGGACGAGAGATTGGCCACCATCGCAGCCAGCGCCGCGCCCATCGCGCCCACCGCCGCCGAGACCGAGCCGCCGCCCGGGGCGGGGGACTCCGATGCGGTCTCTTCCACGAACCCTTCGAGCGTCATCTGCACCAGCCGCCGGGTCGCGGGATCGCGGAGCCGGTACTCGATGATCCGCTCCTCCGGCACGAACGGCCCCAGCTCGCCCAGGCCGAGTGACCGCACGGCAATGTGAATCAGTTCGCGCTCAGAGACGCCGAGCGACCGGTGCTGCTTTCGGAGATAGTGACGCCCCGCGTCGACCAGCGCCTTGAGCGGTACCAGCCCCACCAGTTCCGAGCCGGTGACCCGCATGCCGCGCTCACGGGCCGCGCGCTCCACCTCGTCGAACGCAGCGTGGACCGGGGTGGTGCCGAGGTCGGTAAGGTTCATCGATACTTGCGCCACGCCGTACTCGTCGATGAACCAGCCGATGGCCTTGACCGCCTTGAGCGTGCCGGGCAGTGTCAGTGGTGCACCGGTATCGTCAGTCAGCACCTTGCCGGTGAGCGTGTTCCCCTCACGCCTGGGGCGGCCCGCCTCTCGCACGTCGAACGCCACCGCGTTGGCGCGGCGGGTGGAAGTGGTGTTGAGGTTGATGTTGTAAGCCACCAGAAAGTCGCGCGCGCCGATCACCGTCGCGCCGCTCCTGGCATTGAATGATGCCGGCCCGAAGTCCGGCTTCCACCGCGGCGTCCTGAGCCGCTGCTCCAGCGCCTCGTACTCGCCCTCACGGATCACCGAAAGTGACCGCCTGGAGGGGTCTGGCTGCGCAGCCTCGTACAGGTACACCGGGATCTTGAGGTCGCGACCTACCCGCTCGGCCAGGCCGCGAGCCAACTCGGCAGCTTCCTCCATGGTGATGCCCGAGATGGGCACCAGCGGGCAGACATCGGTGGCGCCCATGCGCGGATGCTCGCCATGGTGCTTGCGCATGTCGATCAGGTCCGCCGCCATCGCGATGCCGCGGAAGGCCGCCTCGACCACCGCCTCGGGCTCACCCGCGACGGTCACCACGGTTCGGTTGGTGGCCTTCCCCGGATCCACATGGAGCACCACAGCGCCCTCCACCGTGCCCATCGCTTCGGAAATCCGGCGAATGACCTCCGGATCCCGCCCCTCGCTGAAATTCGGCACGCACTCCAGAATGCGTTCGGTCATCCATTCTCCTCGCGCCTTGTGACTCGCGGCTCGTGACTTGCGACTCGTACTCGCGACTCGCGACTCGTGACTCGCGACTTACCCCGGCCACTGCTGGGTCACGCAGTGAAATGCGCCCAGCCCCCAGACCAGGTCGGTGCAGTCGATACCCACCACTTCGCGGTCGGGAAATAGATGCTGCAAGGTCTGGAGCGCTTCCGGGTCCCTCGCAGGGTCGTACGTGGGTACCAGCACGATCCCGTTGGCGATGTAGAAGTTGGCGTAGCTGGCAGGCAGCCGCTGGCCATCGTACTCCAGCCGCCTCGGCATCGGCAGCGTCACTATGTGAAAAGGTTCACCGCCCTGGTCCCTCATCTCGCGCAGCCGCGCAAGGTTTGCCGCCAGGGGTTCATGGTTGGCGTCGGATGGGTCATCCTCCACCACCGTTACGATGGTGTGCTCGTTCACGAACCGGGTAATGTCGTCCACATGGCCATCAGTGTCATCACCCTCGATGCCGTCCCCCAGCCACAGGATGTTACTCACTCCCAGAAAACTCCGCAGATACTCCTCGATCTGCATCCGCGTCTTCTGCGGATTCCGGTTGGGATTGAGCAGGCACGATTCGGTTGTCAGCAGGGTACCGAGTCCGTTCACGTCGATCGACCCACCTTCCATCACGATGCCGGGATGGAAGACAGGCAGCCCCATCGTCTCGCCTATACGGGACGGGATTTCATCGTCCAGGTCGTAGGGGGGATACTTGTCACCCCAGGCATTGAACCCCCAGTCGATGATCGCCTGCTCGGTGCGTCCTTCGGTCCTGCGCTGCACGAATATGGGCCCGTGGTCCCTGCACCAGGCGTCGTTGGTCGGATTGTGGTGGAAGTGCACGCCGCGGAGTGCCACCCCTTCGGCCCTGAGAAAGCTTTCAACTTCCGCTTCCATGTCTGCACCGGCCACATTGATGTGAACTTCTTCCCGGGACTCGAGATGCCGCACCATGGCGGCAAAGATATAGGGCACCGGCTCGAACTTGCCGGGCCACGACTCGCGCTTGTGGGGCCAGCTGAGCCAGGTGCCGCGGTGCGGTGCCCACTCCGCCGGCATGCGGTAGCCGAGTTGCGCTGGAGTCGCCAAATGAGAAGTGAGAAGTGAGAAGTGAAAAGTGAGAAAGGAGAAGTACGTTGGTGCCGAGCGTGAGATCAGCGGAACGCCCCCATCTCACTTCTCACTAATCGATGTACCGCTTGGTGAGTTCGTCGTAGGCGTCTATCCGCCGGTCCCTCAGGAATGGCCAGTGCGTGCGGCTCACGTCCACCTTGGCCAGGTCCACGTCGGCGGTGAGCACTTCCTCGCCCCGGCCGCCCTTGACCAGGATGCGGCCACCCGGATCGGCCACGAAGCTGCCACCCCAGAACTCGATGCCGCCTGGCTTCGGTGCGCCCTCGTGTCCCACTCGGTTGACCGCGCAGACGTAGACTCCGTTGGCGATGGCGTGACTCCGCTGGATCGTCTCCCACGCTGCCTGCTGTTGCTCTCCGTGCTCGGCCTTCTCGGGCGGGAGCCAGCCGATCGCGGTGGGGTAGAACAGGATCTGCGCACCAGCCATGGCCGTGAGCCTGGCAGCTTCAGGATACCACTGATCCCAGCAGACCAGCACCCCGATCCGTCCGTACCTGGTGTCCCACGCCCGGAAGCCCAGGTCTCCAGGGGTGAAGTAGAACTTCTCGTAGTACTGCGGGTCGTCCGGGATGTGCATCTTCCGGTACTTGCCGAGGTACTCGCCGCCCGCATCAATCACGGCTGCGGTGTTGTGGTAGAGTCCTGCAGCACGCTTCTCGAACAGCGACGCCACGACGACCACGTCCAGATCCTTCGCCAGCTTCGCCAGCCGCTCCGTGCTGGGTCCCGGGATCGGCTCCGCCAGCGAGAAGTTGTCGTGATCCTCGACCTGGCAGAAATACTGGCTTCGGAACAGCTCCTGGAGGCACACGATCTGCGCTCCCTTGGCCGCCGCCTCGCGTACTCCGGCCTCGGCCCTGGCCATGTTCTCGGCGGGATCAGTGGTGCAGGCCATCTGCACCAGTCCCAGGCGCACGGTGGTTGACGCGTTTTTCGACATGAAAGGGAAGATAAGGCGGTGAGCGGTAAGGCGGTAAGGCGGTATGGCGATATGGCGGTAGCGCTACAAGCACGTCCGGGCCGCGAGCTCCGATGTCTCGTGGAGGCGGCCTGCGGGCCTATCGCCCAAGGCGGACGAAGTCCGCCCGCCCGCTTTGCCGCCGGAAGGAGACATCGGTGCAAGCGGACCGTGGCGCCGAGCCCAAGCGCATCTTAGCCGAGCCTGATTCTGCCAGAGCCCCTCGCCAGCGGCCAGCGCAGCAATGTCGCGTCGCCCTGGCGGGTGCGCTCCATGCCGCGCTCGCTCTTCGACACCGTCTCCACCGTTGCGGTCCAAACTTCCTCCGCGTCATGCTCCATGGCGATCTCACCGCTCAGCGTCAGCTCCACCGTGAACCATCCGGGTCCTGCCGCTTCCCACCGGTAGCCTGCGCCGATGGCACCAGCTGCCGAAATCCGGACTTCCTTGGCTAGCGGCAGCATGCCTTCGGGCGACTGGAGCACAACGCTGACCTGGTCTCCCGCCTGCTTCACGTTGAACGCGAAATTCGCCCTGGTCCAGCTGACCACCGGCTGGTACCTCGCGGCGGCCCACGCCTCGCGGGTCACGTCGGGGCTCAGCACCCGCTCCTGCAGCATCGCACGATCATCGAGGTCCACCGGCGGGCGCTGCTCCAGCCGCAGCTCGTGCTCCAGGTCATGGATGCTGGGCGCGCCACCTTCTGCTGCGTGATGGTCGCCGCCGCCGTGAAGCGCCTCTTCATGGTAGGCCTCCCAGCGTCGGGTCAGGACGTCGAGCAGGTTCCTGCCCTCGCTGAAGCGGGTCCACTCCTCGACTGCGCCACCCCGGCTGGGGCTCAGCACCACCGATGCCTCCTCCGAGTGCATCCACAGCTCGTCGCGCCCGTCAAAGTCGAAGTCCAGCCGCTCGACCTCGAGCTGCTCGCCGGCACGAAGCAAACCCTCCGCAACTGCCAGCTCGCGCCACAGCGCGGCCCGGAGATGCGGCAGGTAGAGCCCGCCGAACACCCCGTGCCAGTAGGCGTCGTTGCACTGCGCCCGCGCAATGGTGTCGCGCACTTCCCTCGGGTTGCCGCGCTCCCGGCAGAGGAGGGAGAGCCATTGGGCCTTCTTGTGCAGCCGGTTCGACTCGGAATACTTCGCCAGGAAATTGCGCCAGTGGGTACCGCGCAGCAGCACGTCCGCACCGGCAGCCATCCGGCCTTCACCCAGTTCCTGCTCGAGTTCCTGCAGCCGAAGCGCAGTGGCCGGCGGCGAGGACCAGCTTTCCATCTCGCGGTAAGACGCATCCGGCAGGTACGCCAGCCTGGCCGCCGGGACCCCATCCCTGGCGGCACTGAAGGTCGAAAGCTCCAGTACGCCGTCAGCCTGGAGTGTTTCGAGCTCATCGGCGAAGCGGTCGAGCCAGCCACGGGTGTAGACCCAGTCGTGGGTGCCGGGCCAGCCGCCGAACTTCTCCCCATCGTCGGCCAGCACCGCGAGCGGTGCGGCCCGCGCATGCAGCGACCTGAGGTACGCGCCGAACTCCTCTGTCGGCCGGAAGGGGACCAGGTAACGCAGCCGCTCATCGATCGCGAACAGCGAGAGCCGGCGGTGCTCTGCCTCGGTCTCGTACGGGACGTGGAGCAGTTCTCGCCGCAATCCGGTGATGAGGAAGTGCCTGTCATCCACGATGGCAAATTCGATCCCCGCATCGGCGAGATCGGCCGCGACGTCAGGTACCCACACCCGTTCGGTGAGCCACGCGCCCCGTGCCGTCACTCCGAAGCGGCGGGACAGCTCTTCCCGCATCCGGGCCACCTGCTCGACCCTGTCGGCCCTGAGCAGCGCGGCGAGAATCGGCTCGGTCCAGCCTGCGGCGAGGAGTTCGATGTGGCCATCTGCTGCGAGCCGGCCCAGCCGGTCGAGGTAGCTGGGCGAATGCCGTCCCAGCCATTCGATGAGCGGGCCCGACACATGGAACGTGACCGGAAAGAGGTTGCGCCGCTCCAGCAAGTCCAGCAGCGGCGCGTACACTTCCTCGACGTGCTGCTGAAGCACGTGGTCGAAGTTCCCCACCGGCTGGTGCAGATGAAGGCCGAACAGGAATCGTGTCGGTGGCGCCGGCTCGCTCACGTGGCTGCCGCGGCCCTGCTGCCGCCCAGCGCGCGCCGGACGGCCTTCAGCACATCGGGAAAGAGGTCGTCCCGGTGCCGCAGTCGTTCGGCCAGCGCCTCGGCTTCGCGGAACTCCTGCGCCGAATCACTGCCCAGTCCCTGGAGCAGCCGCTCGAGGTCACCGCAGTGCTCCTTGAAGCGGCGCTCGCCGTAGTCCGCCACTACGCCGGTCGAGATGATGAACTGCCAGTCGGATGACTGTGCCAGCAGCAGGGTGCGCGCGGCTTGCGCCAGCACCGCGTGACGAGCAGGCACGTCGATGGTTCGTGCCGCGATGGACCAGAACGTCTCTTCCAGCGGCCACAGCCGCTGCCAGGTCCATGCCGTCCTGGGGCTCAGCCACATGCTGAAGTCGCCGTTGGCGCCCCAGGTGCCCTCGGGGAGCCGCACGGCGGCCTTGGGTGGATGCCGGTCGAGATGTCCCGACGCTGAGCTCGGCGTGATGCCCCTGGCGCCGGCGATCGAACGGTATGTGGCGGAGAGAAAGTCGGGACCTTCGAACCACCAATGTCCGAACAGCTCGGTGTCGAACGGTGCAGCGAGCACCGGGTGCTCCCTCGCCGGCAGTTCGGCCGCGACTTCCTCCAGCAGCCCGGTGAAGTGGCGCGCATGTATGGCAGCCTGCGCCATCGCACGCGCGGGGTCGTAGGGCTGCTTGCCGCCGAGGTCCACACCGGGGCCCGTGACTTTCCAGAGCCGGAGGCCGCCGGGCCAGCGCAACTTGTGGAACTCGAGGTAGTCGCCATCACCGGGGTAGCCTTCCTGCCGGCTCCAGACCTGCCGAGCCACTCTCGGGTCGCGCACCAGTGCATTGATGCGGGCGGCTCCGCCCGACAGCACGCCATAGCCGCGATAGGGAGACCGGCCCAGCGCCGATTCCGGCCGCGTGGAGGACACGATCTCGCCACCGCTGGCAATGCCAATGGGTGTTCCACCCATCACAAGATGCGCGTCCACGAACACCCAGCTGAATCCAGCGTCGGCCACGAACTCGTCGGTGCCACGCCGCACCGCAGCGCGCGGCGCTCCGGGCCACGGATCCCACGGGCCCCGGGGACGGTAGGCGCATTCGGGCAGCCAGCAGCCGCGGGGCGCCCGGCCAAAGAGGCGTTCGTGCTCGTGGAAGCCCACTTCGAGCTGCAGCTGGATGCTCTCGTCCCGCGCCAGCAGCGGCAGGAAACCGTGGGTCGCCGCAGAGCTCATCAACTCGATCCGCCCCGATTCCTCCAGCTCCCTGAGCGCACCCACTATGTCGCCGTCAATCGTGCGCCACAGCGTGCGGAGCCGGGTGATCCGGTCCTTCCAGAACGCGGCTACCGGCTTCAGTTCGCCGTCACCCGTCGAGTCGAGCGAGCCCGGGGCTTCGGCGCAAGCGGCGAGCCGCTGGTCGAAGTAATCCTCCATCTCCGCCTGGAAGATGGGAGACGCAAGCTGGTTGGCCAGGACGGGCGTCACGCCGATGGTCACCGGGGCGGGAACGCCATCGGCCCCGAGGGCGCGGAGCACTTCCAGCAGTGGCAGGTAGGTATCGAGCGCGCCCTCGGCGATCCAGTCGCTGCCGTGAGGCCAGCGGCCGTGGTTCAGCACGTAGGGCAGGTGACTGTGCAATGCCAGGACGAAGTCCATGTGACTCAAGCTCCTGCATGGTGCGCAAGCGCGCGCCGGTAAATCTCGAGATAGCCTTCCGCAGACCGTTCCCATGAAAAGTCGCTGGCCATGGCCCGCCGCATCATCGCGTTCCACCGGCGCGAGTCGGCAAACCGCGCCAGCGCCCTGAATGCGGCGGCCTCGAAGGCCTCGGTGGTGTAGGCGTCGAAGAGGAAGCCGGTTTTTTCGTCGGTAATCGTGTCCGCCAGCCCGCCCACGCGCCGGGCGATTGGCAGCGCTCCGTAGCGCTGGGCCCGCATCTGGGTCAGGCCGCACGGTTCATACAGCGAGGGCATCAGGAACATGTCCGCGCCCGCCATCAGGCGGTGCTCCAGCCGGTCGGTGAACTCAAGCTGGACTCCAACCCGGTCAGGATGGGCCGACGCCAGCGCCACCAGCCGGTCCTCGTAGTGCGGCTCACCGCTGCCGAGGAAGACGAACTGGGCATCGGTGTCCAGCAGGTTCACGGCGTCAAGAATGAGATCGAGCCCCTTCTGGGTCACCATTCGCCCCGTCATGCCGAACAGCGGCACCCTGCGCCGAAGCGGCAACCCGAAGGAGCGCTGCAGCGCAGCCTTGCAGCGGACCTTTCCAGCCAGGTTGCGGGCGTCGTACCGGGCGGTGATCTGGTCGTCGAGGTCGGGACTCCAAACCGACTGGTCGATGCCGTTGAGCACCCCCGACAGCCGCTCTCCCAGCGCACCGAAGGCATGGTGCAGGCCGAAGCCGCCACCCGGCGTCCGGAGCTCCACCGCCTGTGTGGGGCTGACGGTCACCACCCGGTCGGCGAACGACATCCCGCCCTTGAGGAAATTGAGCTGGCCGTACCACTCCAGCCGGGTGTAGTCGTACAGCGACCACGGCAGGCCCAGCTCCGGAAGGACCGATGGATCAAAGTGCCCCTGATATCCCGGGTTGTGCACCGACACCACCACTGCGGGCGGTTCGGCCGGTGTCTCGACTCCGGGCACGCCGCGGAGGTATACCGGCGCCAGCGCGGTATGCCAGTCGTGCGCATGAACCATCGAGGGCGCACGCGCAACCTTGGGCAGCGCGGCCACCGCGGCGCGGGCAAAGAGCGCGAATCGCCGTGCGTTGTCGGGGTAGTCGGTGCCCATCTCGCCGTAGAGGCCCGGGCGGTTGAAGTA